>NZ_JAKEVM010000300.1 GCF_022398475.1 Pseudoalteromonas shioyasakiensis
TTTTAAATCCTTATTATGAGTCAACACTTTGAGATATGCAGTACTCTATTCGTGATTATTTACTTAAGCACTAAATCTAAGAGACTTCTGGCATTAGATTCCTTCAATTTCAATGATTAAAGCTCTTAAAGTTGAATATGGAAAATTCTTGGAAATTTATCCTCACACTTATTTGAAGCAGAGTCAGAGAATCGAATCGTAACAGGCATTCCTGAAATTCTTGCCGTTAGAAGCATAGAGAAATTCTCTTTCAAAAACATATGGTTTTTATGTAGGATGTAATGATCATTTCTTTCACACAAACCATTTGTAAGGCTCATATCAGATAGCTTAATTAGATGACCATTATGCCCCTCCCAATTATTGATGAGTTTGATATTACCGGTAACATTAATATAGTCAGCAAAAACTTGACTTGAAAAGAGTAGTAACAAGCTGAAGAGTAGTCCTTTCATGGTATTTATCCCTAAATTCACAGTAAAGAATTAAAACTATTTTGGCATCAAATCTAGACGAGTGAGTATTGGTTTATTATGCTTTTCATCACAACCATTAACCCAGCCAGATATTTTTGTGTCAGCATGGTACGCAGCTAATAAACTTGCGAACATCTCAGAAAAGTGTTGGTTAGTTCTTTGTAATACAAGAGCGCTTTTATTAGAACACGCTTCTTCTGTCTGTACCACACCTTCAAGCTCAATCAATACAACACCAAAATCATGTAATATTACCTTGTTAACTTTGCTTTGGTAAAAACTATTATTTGCATATGAAT
>NZ_JAKEVM010000301.1 GCF_022398475.1 Pseudoalteromonas shioyasakiensis
TTATTAATTGGCTAAACAGTTTAAAAGGTTACGTAATGAATTGCTAGGTTTTGGCGGTAAACATCAAGGTAAATCGCACAATAAAAGCTAAGAATTAGCGGTATTTGTAAGCCCAGATATACACAACAAAATAGCGATGACTAGCTCGACCAATTATTGACGAACCAGCCAATTTTTTGCTTTGTTAAAACATTCAAAGTTTTCAGCTTGTAAGTTATAGCGTTTTGCTTTTTGCATAAATAAGTCGTGCATAAAACCATCAAAACTTACAACTATTGCTACAATAGCTTTTTTCAAAGAGTTTGCCACTTCCGGCATAATGGTGAATAAATCAGCAGGTGCGAAATTGTGCGTCATCTCAGACACATCAACGAGTATTTTCTCTGACCCATGTAATTCTGAATATTGTTGGGCAATTTGGTAAAAATTTATCACATCCTGTGCACTAGCAGTCCCTCTTAACGTCATCATCACGAGTGACGTCGATGCATCATAAGTGATGCAAGTAGACACGTTTGGCATAAGTTACTCTAAAAAAAGCGTGGGGGTTAATTTGGCTTAACGGTAGCTGAATCAAAAAGCTGGGCTATTTTATTAATATCGCCTCTCTAGTCAATACCTAGCAATAAAATAGGTATGACCAGTCATAAAATTCAGATTTTAGGATTAGATCTACTTTAAAGAGTTGTTATGCAAATTCATATCTTATTTACTTTAGACACAAGTATGAGTTTTCCTTTCATAGAATCAGCTTTTTCAGATAAACCTATATTT
>NZ_JAKEVM010000302.1 GCF_022398475.1 Pseudoalteromonas shioyasakiensis
TATTCACACCAAATTTGTAGTATCATCTCGAATTAAACTTTTGTGGCGACATGAAATATTTTTAAACTCATCCTTAAATAACTCAAAAAAATTGATAATTTCGTAAATAAGCAAGTATAAAAAACAACATATCATTGCTCACTTATAAAGTTCTTCAAAATGAAGATCAGTCTCATCAAATATTGCTTTTGAAATCGGGATACCAAGTACCTTGAACACTCCATCACAGTGTAAATAGATATATCGGGTAATTCCAAGTTCTATTTCACCATCTGAGTCAGCAGTAACATCAGCTAACAAAAATATTGTAATTTTATCATGAGACGCCCATTTTGATTTTGAAATATTCTTTAATTTGCTGATAAATTGATTTTAGCTCTATCGAAAGTCACTACTTTGTGTTTACAGCAAGTAGGTAGGCAGTGGGAAAATTTTAGGTTATTCGTAAATAATCTAATATGAGTTGATCATCAAAAAATCATTTTTACGGCTTACTACTAAATTTTAGGCGCACCTTAATTCATCAAATATTATATAACTGATGAGTAGCCATTTGATTAGTTCGTATTCAAAGTCATCATGCTGGCTAAATGGGGATTAAGTGTGCGCTTCCAAATCCCATCTTATTTCAGTTCTCTGACTCCTTAATTTAAACTATAAGATGCATTTTATTCCAGATAAATTGCTGAGCCGAAATCATCATTTGCTTTTAATAAGTCGACTGTTTAGATTGGTTTGAACAAAAGTGCCTCTAAGAATATTTAATAA
>NZ_JAKEVM010000303.1 GCF_022398475.1 Pseudoalteromonas shioyasakiensis
AGTTATATTATATGCTAAATGTGATTTTTTGATTACAAAAACTACAACAACAGCACTTCTTCAGTTTCAAGCGCAAAGGTTTTGCCGTTTGCAAAACTAATATCGATATAAAAAATATGGCTACTTTCAATTTCAGGAGCTTGGTTAGGTTTTAGTTCAATAAATATAGGTGCAATAGTGGGGAATACGCTTGTGAAGTCTTCTACACTGGCATAGTTGCCATCACTGTAATAATCAAAATCATTAACAAACATCTCTGTGATATCAAACACGCTATTTAAACTCGTACCCGCGGTGAATTCATTGTTGTAATCAGCGCTTGAGTAAATATTAATAGCTGTAATGGTATTCGCGCTCCCTAGTACCACAGCTGGGATAGCACACTCTGCATACTCTTTATTAGGGTCGGGCTCATTTCCTTCACTATAAACACCTTCACCAACACCGCCTAATTTAATGGTATAGGCATCATAGGCGAGTGCTGTATTAGCTGCGCTTTGCTCCGGGGTTACAACATAATTATTAATATCGATTGCAATGGGGTAAGGAGAGCACTCAAGCTCATCGTTTGAGTCTGAATTACAGCCAGCTAAACAGCTTGCAAGTAAACTAGCCAGTAAAAGATTTTTCATTATTGTCCTTATTAGTTTTATCATTTCTTGAGTTAATAATTGCCTATAAAATAGCCCGCAACAAGTACTTAACTGCTAAAATTCGCTCACACTTTATACCCGCGTTGCTATACATGGT
>NZ_JAKEVM010000304.1 GCF_022398475.1 Pseudoalteromonas shioyasakiensis
ACTGAATACATAGGTGTAAGAGGCGAACGCGGAGAACTGAAACATCTAAGTACCCGTAGGAACAGAAATCAACCGAGATTCCGGAAGTAGCGGCGAGCGAAACCGGACCAGCCCTTAAGCTTATTATGTGTTAGTGGAACATTCTGGAAAGTTTGACGATACAGGGTGATAGTCCCGTACACGAAAATGCATCTTAAGTGAAATCGAGTAGGTCGGAGCACGTGAAACTTTGACTGAATATAGGTGGACCATCATCTAAGGCTAAATACTCCCAACTGACCGATAGTGAACCAGTACCGTGAGGGAAAGGCGAAAAGAACCCCTGTGAGGGGAGTGAAATAGAACCTGAAACCGTGTACGTACAAGCAGTAGGAGCCCTTCGAGGGTGACTGCGTACCTTTTGTATAATGGGTCAGCGACTTATATTTTGTAGCGAGGTTAACCGATTAGGGTAGCCGTAGGGAAACCGAGTCTTAACTGGGCGYRTAGTTGCAAGGTATAGACCCGAAACCCGGTGATCTAGCCATGGGCAGGTTGAAGGTTGAGTAACATCAACTGGAGGACCGAACCCACTAACGTTGAAAAGTTAGGGGATGACCTGTGGCTAGGAGTGAAAGGCTAATCAAACCGGGAGATAGCTGGTTCTCCCCGAAATCTATTTAGGTAGAGCCTCGGACGAATACTTACGGGGGTAGAGCACTGTTAAGGCTAGGGGGTCATCCCGACTTACCAACC
>NZ_JAKEVM010000305.1 GCF_022398475.1 Pseudoalteromonas shioyasakiensis
GGATAATGATCCATTGAAAACTGCCAGCTGTTCTTTGCGCATATTTTTATTAAAATGTTCGACGCGAGTATATTAATGTATTCAACTTTACATAAAAGATTTTAAAAAAACCTGAGATAGCAATACCTTAAGTAATTTGTTAAAACTATATCAAAGGGGGAAGCCACATAACAAACCGCTGTAGATCTGGGAGGAGCATGCTGGGATTAAAGAATGTGAATCGTCCTCGCTTGTTAATATAGCTCACGCTTTTTGTCCCTATGCGAGATGGGTGGTACGTTTAAGGATATTCCCGCAATTAATTTTGGCGTTGGTATTTTTAAAATATAAACAGATGTATTGAACGGAAATTTAGGAGCGCTTTTGTGAAAGGGACTGCATTCATTCTTTTCATTGTAGCCGTTTTCGGTATTCTAAAACTCATTGCTCCGAAGATTGTGGAGTTTTTGCCTGAGTGGGTAAATGGACTTATTTTTCTCATTGTATTTTTAGTTTTGTGTTTTCAATTTGGGCGAATTATCTTTAAACACCGAAGAAATGACGATTAGCTGTTTTTTTTAAAGTGTATAACAAACAATTTAAGCCGTCGTTCGGTCGTTTTCACAGTATGTTTTTGACATCAATAGGATTAAGGTATGGAAAACTATGCACTAGCAGGCTTGGGGTTGCTAATAGTGTTCAATATTTTGATTAGTTTAGTAA
>NZ_JAKEVM010000306.1 GCF_022398475.1 Pseudoalteromonas shioyasakiensis
AGAAAAAGTATAACGCCGCGTAAGGTTCGAGTGACGTAATACCTAAGTCTCTGCATCGCGCCTTAGACATTGGTATTAACGTATAGTAGAGCGCCATACATGACTAATCACTATTAAACAATATGATTTTACTACGTGATTGAGTCTTTAACCATACCTGCATAGGCAAGACTAACAAGCCTGTTAGCATTATATCTGCTACTGTATGATAGCCTTGATATAGCATCAACAAACAATACAATAACATTGATATTATCGTTATAAACCTTACCGTTTTCCCTATAAAAGATAGAGTTACCACGAAAACCAATGCCAAGGCAGTGTGAGTGCTGTAATCAAGACCAATTGAGGAAAAAGCGGCAAGGTACTTATCTGCGAACATTAATGTATAAATGTATATCACACTAAGAAACATCGTTACCACATCGATAAAGGCACTTCTTATACCAGAACGACACCCCTTTATTACGGACCAAAGTAACGACAAAGTGCCCAGTATAGGTATGTATGAATCAGCGATGACATCTAATTGTTGATAATTCACTTTTATGAAGCTCCTGATCTCTTAATGCAGATCCCACTGTGCACGATAGCGAAGAGAGGCACTAAACCTAGATTCATTCGCAACTGGACAAGGCATGTAAAAAAATAACTCAAAATTGAGTTGGAAACTAGTATTATTTATATGCAGTTTTTACAT
>NZ_JAKEVM010000307.1 GCF_022398475.1 Pseudoalteromonas shioyasakiensis
GTTTAAGTCAGATACGTTGATGTTTCTGTAATTCAGTCTACATAGTTGGCTACACAGATAGTGCTTGTTTATAGCTTAAATTAAAATGTTTGAGTAACTGATTTAAGTAGTTCAGGTTTATCTGATTAGGTTTAAAACTTTGTCCCTTTTCAATATTCGCTATGTGTTGTTTTAGTTTTGCTTTGTCTTTATTCCAAAAGGCGATGTTTCCTAACACAAAGTCATTCCAATACATTTTTGAACTACTTAGCTTCTCATCGGGATCCAATACTTTTTTAGCGTGAAATACAGCTTGTTGATAATCACCCGCTAGCCCTTCCATTTGAGCTAAATGCCAAGTTAATGAGCTTTCTTTTGAATTATTGTGAGAAATAAAACGTTTTATTAGAATTGCGGCTTCAGCATGGCAACCTAATTTTTCTAATAACCTAAACCCAGCATCGTATGTCTGATCAAATTGTTGGTATGTGAGGTTTAAATCGTCTTTTAACCTTTCTTCAAGTGCTACTTTACAGTCTGCAAAAGCAAGGTTTGATAAAAATAATAATCCGACCGATAACAGTCCTTTTTTCATAATTCTGTCCTTAAAAATATAAACTCAAAATAGAATGTTAATATTTGTTGCAAGCATACCAAGAAGTAAAAATAAGATTAAAATCTTAACTCATTGTTTCTGCATTAAAA
>NZ_JAKEVM010000308.1 GCF_022398475.1 Pseudoalteromonas shioyasakiensis
GGCGTCGTTTGAGAATTGAGAGGGGTTGCTCCTAGTACGAGAGGACCGGAGTGAACGAACCGCTGGTGTTCGGGTTGTCATGCCAATGGCACTGCCCGGTAGCTACGTTCGGAACTGATAAGCGCTGAAAGCATCTAAGCGCGAAGCAGGCCTCGAGATGAGTTCTCACTAGACTTTTAAAGTCTCTGAAGGGCCGTTGAAGACTACAACGTTGATAGGCAGGATGTGGAAGTGGTGTGAGCCATTAAGCTAACCTGTACTAATTACCCGTGAGGCTTAACCATACAACGCCAAACGCGTTTTATGACAGCGTAACAGACAGAAGTTAAGTTACTAAAGTAGACATTTACTTAATATCAGAATTCCAGATTTATGTAGGGTGAACCGCAACGCTTAACGCGAAATCAGTTCACCTTGCGCAAAGGACTCGTAAGCGCTACGCGCTTTGTCGAGAATCCTTTCCACGCCTTTTGCTTGGTGACAATAGCGTTTTGGACCCACCTGACCCCATGCCGAACTCAGTAGTGAAACGAAACAGCGCCGATGATAGTGTAGCAGCTGCTATGTGAAAGTAGGTCATCGCCAGGCTCCAAATAAGAGAAAGCCCGATTCGAAAGAGTCGGGCTTTTTTG
>NZ_JAKEVM010000309.1 GCF_022398475.1 Pseudoalteromonas shioyasakiensis
AATAAACAACATGCAAATCTATTATTGTTAAATTTAATAACAATGTAATGGTTTTACGTTGTGGCAGTGTTTGTGTCAGTAGGCTATTCCTTGTTTAAAATGCGCTCTAATTTTATATGTAGCAATCGGTTAGTAACTTTGTTAAAACTAAACTTCTTAAATAACAGGTGATAACATCATAAAGGGATACTGGTGCAAGCATATAAAATCAGCACGGATAAAACTAACCTCGATATTGATGTAATTTACAGGTTTATTTCAAAAAGCTACTGGGCGTCCGGAATACCAAAGCAGACGCTAGAAACAGGCATTTCAAACTCATTTTGTTTTGGTGTCTATGATAGCCATAATTCTCAAATAGGTTTTGTGCGCCTCATAACAGACAAAGCAACATTTGCCTATCTTGCCGATGTATTCATAGTAGAGAGCCATCGAGGCAAAGGATTAAGCAAGTGGCTTGTTGAGAGCATAGTCTCTCACCCTGAGCTTCAAGGCTTAAGGCGTATGGTATTGGCAACAAGAGATGCGCATGGTTTGTACGCGCAATATGGTTTTCTACCAATTGAAAATCCAGAGATGTTTATGCAAATTTGGAATCCAAATGTTTACCATGAGCTAGAAAAG
>NZ_JAKEVM010000031.1 GCF_022398475.1 Pseudoalteromonas shioyasakiensis
AAACAATAATATAAGTTTGTACATTCAAAAATCCTTTTATTAATGCAACTTTAAAATAACCAAAATACAAGAAACAACCTAATTTTCTGAAGGTTTTCTATGGGCTATAGAGGTTCATTTTAAAAAATGAGATGAGGATTTACTACTTCAGTGCAAATAAAATACCCCAAAAAGGTACTTTAGAACACATATAGCGACCGAGCAATTTTGTCAACGCAAGATTAACTAGTTATTACACTGCAACGTGCATGTTCGAAAGAGCAAATTACTTTAAAAGTCTCAGCTACTTTACATTCAATAATGTTTGCATTGAGGTAAATCTGTTCAACTACTTTAGCAGGCAATTAAAAAAGGCTTCATGATGAAGCCTTTTTAACATTTTAAAATTCTATCTTAATCAACTCTACATCAAATATAAGTAGCGAGCCTGCTGGAATGCTGCCGACGCGTTTACGGCCGTAAGCAAGCTGAGGCGGGATATAAAAGGTAAACTTATCCCCTTCGTTCATTAGCTGTAAGCCTTCGGTCCAACCTGCAATGACTTGATTCAAACCAAAGCTGATTGGCGAATTTCTTACCACTGAACTGTCAAAAACACTGCCATCCATGAGCGTGCCATGATAGTGAACTTTTACTTTACTGGTTGCACTTGGCTTTGTGTCATTCCCTGAACTTTGCTCAATTTTGTATTGCAGCCCAGATGCGGTTTCATGAACATCATCGGCTTTACTGTTATTCGCTAAAAAGTCTGCGGCGAGTTTTTCATTTTCAAGGGCTTGTAGCTTCGCCTTTTTACTATTTTTAAAGATTAAAAAACAAAAAATACCAATGATCAGTAAAAGTATTAAATTAATCATTCTGCGTCCTTCTCATCATCATTGTCGCCATTTACGATATCAGCGATATTGGCAAGCCTTGCTAAGGCTAGCGCGTTAATAGAGCCTTCAGGGTAACCTTCTGCGGTCATTTCACCTGCGTCTTTATCCATTAATAAGCTCAGTGCTTGATCAACGGTTTCAACGGCATAAATATTAAAGCGCCCTTTTTCAACCGCATCGAGTACTTCGTCATCAAGCACTAAATTAACTTGGTTTGATTTAGGAATAATCACCCCTTGCTCGCCGGTTAAGCCACGCATTTTACAAAGCTTGAAGAAGCCTTCTATTTTCTCGTTCACACCACCAATTGATTGCACATCACCATGCTGGTTAATTGACCCCGTCAGTGCGATAGATTGGCTTATAGGTAAGTTTGTAATGGCTGATATAAGCGCGCACAGCTCTGCTAATGAGGCGCTATCACCGTCGATGTAGCCATAGCTTTGCTCTATTGCGATATTGGCACTGAGCGTTAGACTAAATTGCTGAGCATACTTATTTCCTAAGTAACCGGTTAATAGCATCACTCCTTTAGAGTGAATGGCTTTACCTAGTTCAGCTTCTCGTTCAACGTCAATTACGCCATCCGCACCTGCGTACACAGTGGCTGTAATGCGTGCTGGTGTGCCAAATGAGGTATCGCCAATATGCAGCACAGTTAAGCCATTTACTTTGCCCACTGCGTGACCTTCGGTTGCAATTAAAATTTGCCCTTCTTTGATATCACTCAGCATGGTTTCTGAAATTTGCCCTGTACGGTATTGCTTACCAACAATGGCTTCATCTATGTGATGAGCATCAATCACTGTTTGGCCATCTTGTTTGGCATAAAAACTGGCTTCTGCCACTAACTCTAATACATCAGCAAAACGAGCTGAGAGCTTGTTATGGTGCTCAGCTTGGCGATAACTAAACTTTAATAACCTCGCCATTGCCGCTTCATTTACGGTGCAGTTGAGTGTTTGCTGACAATACTCTGTTACCTTGGTAATGAACTGATATTGTAGTTTATCGCTACTTGGCAAATAGTAATCAAAATCAGCAAGGACACGGAATAACTCTGCAAACTCTTCGTCATATTCACCTATGGTGTAGTAAAGGTCGCGAGAGCCTAGCAGCACTATTTTTACATCAAGAGGAATAAGCTGCGGACGTAACGTAAAGCTACTTCCCACAGAGCTGTCTTGATAGGGTAAGTCGTTTTTAATTTGATGCGTTTTTAAAGAAAGCTTAAGGCCATCCCACACTTGTGGATTCGCCATGACTTTTTCAGCATCCATAATCAAGTAGCCACCATTAGCACGATGCAGTGCACCTGGCTGAATTGAGCGGTAACTGGTAATAAGCGAGCCTTGTGAGGTTGCATATTCAATTTTGCCGAAAATATTGCCAAAAGTCGGGTTCGGCTCATACACCACAGGAGCTGCATCGCCCTCTTTGTATTCGACTAGAATATTTGGCGCAAAGAAGTCTGTGAGCATCCCTTTACGGTCAAAGTCTTCTTTGTTTTCGTCGTTTTCATCATCGTCGAGCCATTCAAGTACCGCATCAATGATTTCTTCACGAATGTCTTTTAAATAACGTAATACACCAATGTGCGTAGCGTATTTATGTTCAAGGGCTTTAATGAGTGGCTTAGTGGCAAGCTCAGCAGTTGATTTTTTAAGGTTACGCAGTTTTTCAGATGACTCTCGTTTCCAGCGAGGAAGCTCAATTAATGCTTCGATTAACGCGTCTTCAAGCTTTTCGATAACCTCATAAAATTCAATACGCAGTGGCTCATCAAGGGCTGCAAATTCACTGTCGCTCAGTTGTTTACCATTCACTAAAGGCGCAAATCCCACAACACCATTTTCTTCAATCAATGCCACACTTTGCTCAAGTGCTGCAATTTCAACAGCAGTAATTGCCGCATCGTAAGTATCGGTAAACTCACGGTCGATTGACTTTTTCTTGCGCTGATAACCCGGGTTATCAAAAGCCGCTGGGAATGTATCGAGTACTTCGTCGATAAATGAGTCTATATCGTCAGCTAACTGCTTTGATTGACCTGCTTGCATGAATAACGCGATTGGCTCGCGGTGGTCATCATAGTTGTTAACATACAACCACTCATTAGGCGTTGGGCGGTCTTTTGAATGGGCTGTGAGTTTGTCTTTTACTAAGGTGTAACGACCATGAGCCGCTTCACCCATGACATAAACATTGTAACCCGGTAATTCCATTCCGAGTGAAAAGTCGAGGGCACTTTGTGCACGTTGTTGACCAATAAATGGCAACGCTTCTGGATATGGGTTTTGCATACAAGTCGCAACATGACTTGCGGCAATTTTAGGCGCTAACGCAGAAATAGGTAGAGGGATTAGTTTTTTTGTCATTCTAACTTCTTATTTCCCAGTCTTGACTGGGCATTATAGGTAACGCCCAGCACAAGCCTGCGTCACTGATTAAGGTTGTAATGCCTTACGGCGAAAATAAATACCGCCACATTCAGTACAAGGAGTAATTTGCGTAGCATGGTAAACATCGTAACTATGCTGACAATTTTTACATACTAATGTGCCCATGGCTATCCATTCTCCCTCTTGATAAACACCATTGTGTTGAAAATCTTGGTTTAAGGCTTGCCATTCGAGCTGGGTTTTATCTTCAATGTGCGATAACTCATACCAAAGCGATTCTTTAAGCTCTAGCCATGCGAGTGAATCATAGTGGCTGTCGTTTTCTTTAATGTGGTCGATATCGCGTTGTAGATAGTCACGATACTGATTGAGCTTTTCTTGCCCTAAGTCTTTAAGTGCTTGCTCTGACTCAACAAATTTTTCCATTGCATCTTTTAGCTCATGATCTTTTACGTCTTTAAGCCATGCACTTAAATCGCTAAGCCAAGATTTATAATCTGCCATCGTTTACTCCTTCAAAAATGATGAAAAATCAACCGTTATTCTAGTTGAGTATAGGTTAACCTGCCCTGAAAATATATTTCATTGGAAAATTAACAAAAGCGCCTATTTGTCGCTGTGATTAGCATGTATTTTGGGTTATCCTTATCGACAATTTTTTATTAATTTGCAAGAAGTCTGGAATCGTAGATGCAAGAGCAATATAACCCGCAAGACATTGAGTCAAAAGTACAAGCCTACTGGGAAGAAAACCAAGTATTTAAAGTCACTGAAGATGAGAGCAAAGAAAAGTATTACTGCCTATCTATGTTCCCATACCCAAGCGGCCGACTCCACATGGGTCACGTTCGTAACTACACCATTGGTGACGTAGTATCACGCTTCCAACGCTTGCAAGGCAAAAACGTAATGCAACCTATGGGTTGGGATGCGTTTGGTCTACCTGCTGAAAATGCGGCAATCAAAAACAACACAGCCCCTGCTAAGTGGACTTACGAAAACATCGATTACATGCGTGACCAGTTAAAGCAATTAGGCTTTGGTTATGATTGGGATCGTGAAATCGCAACATGTCACCCAGAATACTACAAGTGGGAGCAGTGGTTCTTCACTAAGCTTTACGAAAAAGGCTTAGTATACAAGAAGATGTCAACAGTAAACTGGGATCCAGTTGACCAAACAGTACTTGCTAACGAACAAGTTATTGATGGTCGTGGTTGGCGTTCAGGTGCCATTGTTGAGCAAAAAGAAATTCCTCAATGGTTCATCAAAATCACTGATTACGCACAAGAGCTACTAGACGATTTAGATAAACTTGATCACTGGCCTGAGCAAGTTAAAACCATGCAGCGCAACTGGATTGGTCGTTCTGAAGGTTTAGAAATCGAATTTAAGCGTGCAGATAACGAAGATACATTCAGTGTTTATACAACGCGCCCAGATACCTTTATGGGTGTGACTTACGTAGCAGTTGCTGCCGGTCACCCAATTGCACAAGAAGCCGCTAAAAACAGCGACGCTGTAGCTATGTTTGTTGATGAGTGTAAAAACACGAAAATCGCTGAAGCAGACATGGCAACCATGGACAAAAAAGGCATTGCAACTGGCTTTTATGCAATTCACCCATTAACAGGTAAGCAAGTACCAATTTGGGTTGCTAACTTTGTATTAATGGATTACGGCTCAGGCGCAGTTATGGCTGTTCCTGCACATGACCAACGTGACTACGAGTTCGCATCAGCTTATGGCCTTGAAATTGCCCAAGTTATCGCACCAGCTGCAGGTTCTGAAGAAACAGTTGATTTAGACAATCAAGCATACACAGAAAAAGGCGTGTTAGTTAACTCGGGTGAGTTCGATGGTCTTGAGTTTGAAGCAGCGTTTAATGCCGTTGCAGACAAACTAGAAGCGCTGGGTGTAGGTGAGCGTAAAGTTAATTTCCGTCTACGTGACTGGGGTGTTAGCCGTCAGCGTTACTGGGGTTCTCCAATTCCAATGCTTAGCGACGAAAATGGTGATGAGCTTGCAGCAACAGAAGACATGCTACCAGTTCGCTTACCAGAAGACGTAGTAATGAATGGTGTGACTTCACCAATCAAAGCTGATCCTGAGTGGGCTAAAACAACTGTAAATGGCGCGCCTGCATTCCACGAAACAGATACCTTCGATACCTTCATGGAGTCGTCTTGGTACTACGCTCGTTACTGTAGCCCACGTTTTGACGAAGGCATGATCGAGCCAGGTGCTGCAAATTACTGGTTACCAGTAAACCAATACATTGGTGGTATTGAGCATGCGATCTTGCACTTACTTTACTCGCGTTTCTTCCACAAACTATTACGTGACTTTGGTTTAGTAAACTCAGATGAGCCATTTGAGCGCTTGTTATGTCAAGGCATGGTACTAGCTGATACTTTCTATCGTAAAGATGAGAAAGGCGGTGATATCTGGATTTCACCAACTGATGTACAAACTGAAACAGACGACAAAGGTCGTGTTGTTAAAGCGTGGCACAAAGAAGATGGCGAGCCGGTATTCTCTGCGGGCATGAGCAAAATGTCGAAATCGAAAAACAACGGTATCGACCCACAACAAGTTATTGCCGAGTACGGTGCAGATACAGTTCGTTTATTCATGATGTTTACAGCACCACCAGAGCAAACTCTTGAATGGTCTGATTCAGGTGTTGAAGGTGCAATGCGTTTCTTAAAACGTATTTGGAAATACGCTGTTGATGTAGAAACAGTAGGCTACCAAGCGCTTGATAAATCAGCATTAAACAACGACCAAAAAGTTCTTCGTCGTGAACTTCATAAAGCAATTGCAAAAGTGACTGATGACGTTGAACGTCGTCAAACATTCAACACTGCAATCGCTGCTATCATGGAAATCTCGAACAAGTTACTTAAAGCACCACTTGCTGATAAACAAGATGTGGCAATTGCTAACGAAGCACTTGAAGCATTACTTATCATGCTTGCGCCTATCACACCGCACATGTGTCACCAGTTATGGCAAGACCTTGGCAAGGAAGGCGACATCTTAGATGCAGCATGGCCAACAGTTGATGAGTCAGCACTTGTTGAAGATGAGAAGCTAATCATTGTACAAGTTAACGGTAAGCTACGTGCTAAGTTAACAGTGCCTGCAGATGCAACCAAAGAGCAAGTTGAAGCATTAGCATTTGCTGAAGAAAACGTGACTAAGTTCACTGAGGGCGCGACTATCCGTAAAGTAATTTACGTACCTGGCAAACTACTTAACGTGGTTGCTAACTAAGATGGCAGCGCTTCAAGCACTGAAAAACGGACTAGCCCTCGCGCTAGTCTGTTTACTGCTGACAAGTTGTGGCTTTCATTTAAAGAAAGCCTCTAACTTGCCTGACGACTTGAAAGTACTCACCCTTGTTGGTGATGATGAAAAGTCAGCATTATTCGAATTAGTCGAAAAAGAACTGATTGCGAGTAAAGTTGAGCTTAACCAAGTTGGTAAACACCCTGAGTTAAAGATTCACAAAGACCGCTTAGAGCGTCAAATCTTGTCATTATTTGATAATGGTCAGGTTGCTGAATATGAACTTGCCTATAGCGTAAGCTATACCCTGAAGCGCCCTGGACAAAAAGCGATTAATCAAAGCTTTGAATTGTATCGTAACTACCAAGACGACCCAGACAATGCCCTTGCAAAAGCAAAAGAGCTTGATTTGCTATTAGGCGAAATTCGTAAGCAAGCGAGTCGTCGTATTGTTCGTGAGTTATCACAACTGTAATGCGTTGTTATGCAAACCAGCTTCCTAGCCAGTTAAAAAAAGGCCTCGCGCCTTTTTACATGGTGTTTGGTGAAGAGCCTTATCAAATTGCTCAGTGCATCATGCAAATTCGTCAAGCAGCTAAACAGCAAGGCTTTGACGAGGTAATCAAATTTACTTTAATGCCGGGTTTTGATTGGCAAGAAATTGTTGCTCAATACCAAAGTATGTCACTGTTCAGCGCTCGTACCCTAATTGAGTTCGATTTAAACGAGCAAAAACCAGGTACGCAAGGCAGTCAAATCTTTAAGCAGCTTGTTGAGCTTGCTAATCCTGATACTATTTTGGTTTTAAAAGGTGCCAAAGCCAGCCAAGATATTCAGCGCAGTGCTTGGTTTAAAGCCCTCGATAAGCAAGGCTTATTTGTTCCTTGTTACCCATTAACAGGTAATCACCTGAGCCGCTGGTTAGATGAACAGTGCTATCGTTTAAACTTAAACCTTCATAACAACGCGAAACAAAGCTTAATTGATGCCACTGAAGGAAATTTACTTGCCTGTCATCAAGAGTTAGAAAAACTGTCTTTGCTATATGGTAGTGAGCTAATTGACCAACAAGCTGTGATGCAAGGGCTACTAAATCAGTCAAAGTTTGATATTTTTGATTTGAGTGATGCTTTATTAAATGGCCACGCTGAACAAGCAGTTAAAGTAATGACTAAGCTGGCTGCCGATAACACTGAAGCCATGAGTATTTTTTGGGCCATCAATAAAGAAGCAGCTAACTTACTGGCAATGCAACACGGGCGCTTGAATGGTGCCAATATGGCTGATTTATACAAAAAGTATAATATTTGGAAAAACCAACAAGCTGTTGTACAACAGGCCTTAAACCGCTTGAACATCCAAGTACTCGAACAAATTACCAAACAATTAGCTCAGTTTGATGCTGCATATAAACAAGGCAACCTTGTAGCCCCCTACCAAGCATTAATGCAAATATGCTTAGTGTTTTGCCAACCAGTGGCGATACCTTTACCTTGCCACCCGGTCTTTGACTAAGAGTAACAATTCATGATTGCTATTTTTGGTGGCACCTTTGATCCAATTCACTTAGGTCATATTAATATGGCCCAGCAGTGTGTTCAGCAGTGCCAACTCGATACCCTTTACTTCATGCCTTGCGCTATTCCTGCCCATAAAGCCAAGCCAGGAATAAGTGATGAGCATCGCATTAATATGCTAAAACTTGCGATTGACAGCAATCCGCATTTTGCTATCGATTACCGTGAGCTAAACCGAGAAGGTGCGTCTTATTCTTTGCTGAGTTTAGAAGAGCTTCGTGCAGAAAACCCAGCAGCGCCGATTATGTTTTTAATCGGCATGGACTCATTCAATAGCCTAGATAAATGGTTTAAATGGCAAGAGATTGTCAAACTTTGTCATATCGTCGTGTACCAGCGCCCGGGGCAGCACTGCCAAGTATCTGGTGAACTTGCAGCTTATAAAGAGAATGCCGTAACAGAGCAACTTAGCCAGCTACAACAAGCCCCTGCAGGTAAGTTATTCTTTTTAAATGGCTTACAAGTTAATGCCGCCTCAAGCGAAATCAGAAAAAAGCTGCATTTAAATAATGATGTAGCGGAACTTTTACCTACCAATGTAAGTCAATACATTGCGCAGCATCATCTTTACCAAACAGATGAATAAATACTGCCTGCGTGATAAAATAACAAATTAAGATTATTTATTTTTGAGAAAACACTTTGGATTCTAAACAACTACTCGCATTTGCCCTTGATAAAGTCGACGATATGAAAGCCCGTGATGTGGTACAGCTTGATGTTCGTGGTAAGTCTGACATTACTGATTACATGTTAGTGTGCTCAGGTAACTCTAAACGCCATGTACAATCGATTGCTGATCACGTTGCTAAAGAAGCACGCCATGCAGGTGAAGAGCCTCTCGGTTACGAAGGCCAAAATGAAGGCGAATGGGTGCTTGTAGACCTAGGTGATGTGGTAGTGCATGTAATGCAAGACCAATCTCGCGACTTCTATGATCTAGAGAAACTTTGGGGCTAACCCTTAGCAAGGACATAGGTAACCATTTTGAAAATACAATTGATTGCTGTTGGTACCAAAATGCCAGCATGGGTTGAAACCGGATTCACAGAATATCAACGTCGCTTCCCACGTGATATGCCCCTTGAGCTAATTGAAATCCCCGCAGGTAAACGTGGTAAAAATGCGGATATCAAACGTATTTTACAACTTGAAGGCGAAAAGACCCTTGCTGCTATCCCTAAAGGCAACCGCATTGTGACGCTAGAGGTCACCGGTAAGCCAATGGATACCCATCAGCTGGCAAAAAGTATGGAAAAATGGCAGCTTGATGGTCGCGATGTCAGCTTATTGATCGGCGGACCAGAAGGTTTAGCACCTGAGTGTATTGCAGCGTCTGAGCAAAAATGGTCATTATCAAACCTGACACTACCGCACCCTCTAGTGCGCATTATTGTTGCAGAAAGCCTTTACCGAGGCTGGAGCTTGAATAACAACCACCCTTATCATCGCGAGTAGTAAAGCCAATGCGAAAACACAGACCCACGATTCGAGACCACTCGGCTGAGGCAAACTTATTTGCTCGCCGAGCATTTGTGGGTTTTGTGTTTGTTACACTGTTAATTGGTGTGTTGTTATCTAACCTATACAACATCCAAGTTATCGAACATCAAGACTACCAGACACGTTCGAACGATAACCGCATCAAAGTTATTCCAATAGCCCCTAACCGTGGGCTTATTTACGACAGAAATGGCGTATTACTGGCTGAAAACAAGCCAGTTTATAATTTAGAAGTCATACCCGAGGAAGTTGATAACCTTGAAGAGGCACTGAGCGAAGTTGAAAAAGTTATCGAAATAACTGAGCAACAAAAAGCTGACTTTCTAGATGACATTAAGCACAATCGCCGCTTTAAAAGCCAAGTATTAAAAGCCCGTTTAGACGAAACCGAAGTTGCAAAGTTCTCGGTTAATCAGCATAAGTTTCCAGGCTTTAGTATCGAAGCACGTTTGGCTCGCTATTACCCTTATGGTGATACCCTTACCCATGCCTTAGGTTATGTTGCCAAACTTAACAAAAAAGAACTCACCAAACTTGAAGCAGAAGACCAAGCAACCAACTACCGTGCAACGCACGACATTGGTAAGCTCGGTATCGAAAAGTATTACGAAGAACTTCTTCATGGTGTGGTTGGTTCGCAGCGCGTTGAAGTGAATAACCGTGGCCGAGTTATCCGTACTTTAAGCCTCACGCCACCTGAGCCAGGTCACGACTTAGTACTTACTTTGGATATTGGCCTGCAACAAATTGCTCAACATGCCTTAAAAGATATGCGTGGTGCCATTGTAGTGCTTGATGCTAAAGATGGCGGCGTTTTAGCACTCTACTCTAACCCAAGTTATGACCCGAATTTATTTGTTCATGGTATCAGCAGCACAGATTACAAAAAGTTGTTAAACCCAGACCGACCGCTAATTAACCGTACCACGCAAGGGCGTTATGCACCTGCCTCTACAGTTAAACCTCATATGTCAATTCTTGCCCTTGAAGAAGGACTGGTAACAGAGCAAACACAAATTTGGGATCCGGGCTTTTTCCAAATTCCTAATGTGGAGCACAAATGGCGTGACTGGAAACGTTGGGGCCATGGTCATGTTGATGTTTATCGTGCTATTGAAGAATCATGCGATACCTATTTTTACGATGTTGCTTACCGTTTAGGGATCACCAAAATCAGTGACTTTATGACGCAGTTTGGCTTTGGCGAGCTCTCTGGAATCGATATTCACGAAGAAACATCTGCCATTATGCCATCGCGAGAGTGGAAAGAAGGTCGCTTTAGAGAGTCATGGTGGCGCGGCGACACCATTTCAGTGGGTATTGGGCAAGGTTATTGGACCGCAACACCAATGCAAATAGCTAATGCTACCAACATATTAGTGAACCGCGGGCTCGATCATCCTCCGCACCTTGTACAAGTCGCTAAAAAAGAAAACGAAGTAACGCAAATCAATAATGATGAAAAGCCACCTGTAGTATTAAAAAATCCTCATCATTGGCAAATTGCGCTAGATGCGATGCACAACACCGTACATAAAGTCACAGGTACTGCACATAAAGCATTTAAAGGGGCGAATTACGACCCAGCAGGTAAAACGGGTACTGCTCAGGTTGTGAGTATTGCTCAAGGTGAGCGTTATGATGCTAAGTCACTTAAAGAGCGCCAACGTGATAACGCTATCTACGTTGGTTTTGCACCCTATAACGACCCACAAATTGTGGTCTCTGTGGTGGTTGAAAACACCGGTGGTGGTAGTACGGTTGGTGCGCCTATTGCGCGTCAATTAATGGATTACTACTTCTCAGCGAATCCGATTCAAATAGCCCAAAGTGACGCGCCATGATCCCATTAAATAAAAAACGCTCAATTTGGCAGCGCCTACACCTAGACTTACCGTTGCTTCTAGCTCTGATGACGATGATGGTAGCCAGCCTTGCCATTGTATACAGTGCCAGCGGCCAAGACTCAGCGATGATGATACGCCACGCAACACGTATGTTTGGCGCTATCTTAGGTATGTTTATACTCGCGCAGTTTTCGCCTAACACATTAAAAAGTATGGTCATTCCGCTCTACTGCGTGGGGCTTTTGATGCTGGTTGGGGTGTTGTTATTTGGGGTTAGTTCAAAAGGTGCACAGCGCTGGCTTGACTTAGGTGTGACCCGTTTCCAGCCGTCAGAGTTAATGAAAATTGCCGTGCCAATGATGGTTGCATGGTATATCGGGCGTAACCATTTACCGCCAAGAATCATCCATTTAATTATTGGCTTTGCGATTGTAATGGTGCCAACCATTTTAATTAAAGAGCAACCCGACTTAGGTACCTCTATTTTGATTGCCAGCTCAGGGATATTTGTATTGTTTTTATCTGGACTAAGTTGGCGTCTTATTGGCTTTTTATCTGCTGCTGTTGGTTTGGCAGCATGGCCGTTTTGGCATTACGTGATGCTTGATTATCAAAAACAACGGGTACTGACCTTTTTAGATCCTGAAAGCGATCCGCTTGGCTCGGGTTACCACATTATTCAATCGAAAATTGCGATAGGTTCTGGTGGCATTGAGGGTAAAGGCTGGCTGCAAGGCACCCAATCACAATTGGAGTTTTTACCTGAGCGTCATACCGATTTTATCTTTTCTGTACTGAGCGAAGAGTTTGGCCTGTTCGGGGTTTGTTTATTACTTTGTATGTACTTGTTTATTATTGGCCGTGGCTTATATATTGCAGTCAATGCGCAAGATGCGTTTGGTAAACTGCTTGCCGGCGCATTAACACTGACCTTCTTCGTTTATGTATTTGTAAATATTGGCATGGTTTCGGGCTTACTGCCTGTAGTAGGTGTTCCGTTACCACTAATAAGCTATGGTGGCACCTCAATGGTGACCTTGATGGCCGGATTTGGCATTATCATGTCTATCGCCACCGATAAAAGGATGCTTTTAAAATAATGACACAGCGAGTCAATTACTTACTTATAGCGTTATTTTCTGTGCTGCTAGCAGCATGTAGCTCTTCATCTCAGCAAGGCCGTTATGCTATGGAGCATGATGCAGCCCCGCTTCGAAAACCAACCGAACTTGAAATGCAAGATGCCATAGTCACCCCGGTTGTTAAGAGTGCAAGCGCTAGTCGCCCTTACGAAGTCCGTGGTAAACGCTACACGCCGATGTTAGATGAAACAGGCTATGCAGAAGAAGGGATTGCTTCGTGGTATGGTCGAAAGTTTCACAATTATCACACCTCAAACGGCGAAGTGTACGATATGTTTGCGATGACAGCAGCTCATAAAACACTGCCGCTACCGAGCTTTGCCAGAGTAACAAATTTAGATAACGGAAAATCAGTAATTGTTCGTGTAAACGACCGTGGCCCATTTCATGATGACCGAATTATCGATTTATCTTATTCTGCGGCCTATAAATTAGGTTATTACCGACAAGGTACAGCCCGTGTTAAGGTTGAGGCTGTTACCCTTGCCAATTCTGCCCCTCGTTTAAGCTACATTCAGGTTGCAGCGGGAAGTACTCTTGCTAATGTTGAAGCGCTCGCGTTTCAACTTCGTCAGCAATATCATGTGCCAACAAACATTGTTGAAAAAGATGGAATCTATCGATTACGTCTTGGTCCAATAAAAGATGCCGCAGAAGCACAAGCAGTTTTAGAAAAGCTAAAACAAAACCAATTTCAGAACGCGTTCTTGCTTTACAGTGAGTAAGACCTTTAGAATAGGTCAACGCAACATGTTTAACTTTAACCATTAATGAGTACGATGAAATCTATAAAATATAAAATCTTAAGTGGCGTTTGTGGCCTTGTTTGCACTGCTAGCGTATTTTCTGCAACAGCCCAAATTATCCCTGCCCCACCTCAAGTTAATGCGAAAGGTTATTTCTTGGTTGATTTCACCACAGGTAAAGTGATTGCCGAAGGCGAAGCAGATACAAAATTAGCACCGGCTAGTTTAACCAAAATGATGACCAGTTATGTAATTGGTACTGAAATCAAAGCAGGTAATATTGCACCAACTGATATGGTTACAGTCAGTGAAAAAGCCTGGGCAAAAAATTTCCCTGAATCATCAAAAATGTTTATCGAAGTCGGTAAGCAGATCAGCGTTGATGACTTAAACCACGGTATCATTATTCAATCGGGTAACGATGCCTGTGTAGCAATGGCAGAACACATTGCTGGTAGTGAAAGCGCATTTGCTGATTTAATGAATGCCCACGCTGAAAAGCTTGGCATGACTAACAGCCACTTCGTAAATAGCCATGGTTTAGATACTAACGAACACTTCACGACACCACGTGATATGGCAACCTTAGGTGCTGCACTTATTCGCGATGTACCTGATGAGTACGAAGTATACGCGAAAAAATCATTCACTTTTAACGGCATCAAGCAATACAACCGTAACTCATTGTTATGGGATGAAAGCATGAACGTTGACGGTATTAAAACTGGCCATACATCAGAAGCGGGTTATAGCTTAGTAACTTCTGCAACTAAAGATGACATGCGTTTAATCGCGGTAGTAATGGGCACAGAAAGCGAACGTGCTCGTAAAATTGAAAGCAAAAAACTATTGAACTACGGTTTCCGCTTTTTCGAAACAATCACCCCATATAAAGCAGGCGACAGCTTTGCTGAGCAACGTATTTGGATGGGTAACAAAGAAAACGTATCGTTAGGTATCTTAGAAGATACACCTATTACTATTCCACGTGGTCAGCGTAAAAACTTAAAAGCGAACTTCGAGCTTGATAAAACATTAGAAGCGCCGCTTGCTAAAGGTACTAAAGTAGGCACGCTATTCTTACAGCTTGAAGGTGAAGAAATTGCACAATATCCACTAGTTACACTAGAAGAAGTGGAAGAAGGCAGCTTCTTTAGCAAGATCTACGATTACCTACGTTTACAAATTCAGTAATCTGGTCATAAAGTTTATAAACGCCTTGCACCGCAAGGCGTTTTTTTTTGTCTGAAAAATGATAGAATGCGCCCCATATCAGTCGCGCTGGGTCGAGTGCGTCGTAATCTAAGTTTGCTTAACGCCAAGAAATGGCAGAGAACACCTCTATTAAGCACACTCACTGTTTGAGGAGTCACCGTCGTGGTTCAACCTGTAAAAAATACTAAGTTTGATGAGTATTTAGATTTCCCTTGCCCATTCACATTTAAAATCATGGGCTTAGCTAACGTAAATCTAACAGATCAGATCCTAGAAAAGCTGCAACCAATTGCACCTGGCGATTATGCGCCAAAGGTAAAACCAAGCAGCAAAGGTAATTACGAATCTGTAACGCTTGTAGCAACCGTTACAAGTAAAGAGCACATCGAAGAAATTTATAACGTGATCAGCAACATCGATGACGTACGTCACATGCTATAGGCCGATTACGGAGTAACTCGTGAGTGAAAGAGAATTAATCGTTCGTCAATTAGGTCGTCAGCGTTACATGCCAATTTGGCAAAAAATGCAATCTTTTACCGACACCCGTGATGAGCACACAGCAGATGAAATTTGGCTTGTAGAGCACGAGCCAGTATTTACGCAAGGCCAAGCAGGCAAAGCTGAGCACTTATTAAATACCGGTGATATCGAAGTGATCCAAGTGGATCGTGGTGGTCAAGTTACCTATCACGGACCAGGCCAACAAATGATGTATGTGCTATTCAACTTACGTCGTTTAAACATTGGTGTAAGGGAGCTAGTAACCTGGCTTGAAGAGTGCATTATTGATACGTTAAAAGACTACGACATTGATGCCTACGCGAAAGCGGATGCACCCGGTGTTTACGTTAACGACAGCAAAGTTGCCTCATTAGGCCTTCGCGTTCGCCGCGGTTGCTCTTTCCACGGTTTAGCACTAAATGTAAGTATGGATCTAAGTCCATTCTTACGTATTAATCCATGCGGCTATGCTGGCATGAACATGGTGCAAACAACCGATCTTAACGGTCCGCAAAACCTCGAGCAAGCAGGTGCAGGGCTTGTAAAACACATGATTAAAAAGCTTAATGCTACTGTGGTTAAGCACACTGAAGGGTTTGAAAACGAATGAATAAACCAGTCAAAATGGAACCAGGCGTAAAACTGCGTGATGCAGAAAAAATGGCACTGATCCCAGTTAAAGTTTTACCGACTGAAAAAAACGAAATGTTGCGTAAGCCAGAGTGGCTTAAAATTCGCTTACCAAAATCAACTGAACGTATTGATGGTATTAAACAAGCGATGCGTAAACATGGTTTACACTCAGTGTGTGAAGAGGCTTCGTGCCCTAACCTATCTGAATGCTTCAACCATGGTACTGCGACTTTCATGATCTTAGGTGCTATTTGTACTCGTCGTTGTCCGTTCTGTGATGTTGCCCATGGCCGTCCATTAAAGCCAGACGCAGCTGAGCCAGAAAAGCTAGCGCTGACTATTAAAGACATGAAGCTAAGCTATGTTGTAATCACGTCAGTAGACCGTGATGATTTACGTGATGGTGGTGCACAGCACTTTGCTGACTGTATTCGTGAAATTCGTAAGCACAACCCAGAAATCACGATTGAAATTCTAGTACCTGATTTCCGTGGTCGTATGGACAGAGCCCTTGATATCTTAATCGAGACGCCGCCAGATGTATTTAACCACAATTTAGAAACAGCACCGCGTTTATACAAATTAGCGCGTCCAGGTGCTGACTATAAATGGTCACTTGAGTTGTTACGCCGCTTCAAAGAAGCACATCCAGATGTGAAAACTAAGTCTGGTTTGATGGTAGGTTTAGGTGAAGAAATTAGCGAAATCGAAGAAGTGTTACGTGACTTACGCGAGCATAACGTTGATATGCTAACAGTAGGTCAATACCTACAACCTTCTAAGCACCACTTACCGGTCAAACGCTATGTGCCGCCAGCAGAGTTTGATGCTTTAAAAGATTATGCAGACGAAATTGGCTTTACACATGCGGCCTGTGGTCCATTTGTTCGCTCAAGCTACCATGCTGACCAACAAGCAGCTGGTAAAGAAGTGAAGTAAACCTTCTTGCAGATATTTAAAAAGCCCGCATTAAGCGGGCTTTTTTATGTTCCAAAATATCAGCGCCCATAACGCGCTAAGAACATTTTTACAGTTTCGCTTATTACTTTGTTATCTGAGTCGCCTTCTTGGCGCTCAAAGCCATACAGCAACGGATAAAAGATCAGAGACTTTAACTGATACACAAACTGTTTTGCTGCAAACTCAACATCATCAATAGTTAAAACCTGTGCTTTCACACCTGCTTCTAAAAACGCCACCAGATCTTGCATACAGCCCATGTTATTACTGGCTAATGATTTTGCTAAATCAGGCTGCTGTAACATCTGCATGAAAGCGACTTTCGCTACTTTTAAAAACTCTTCAGAGGTCAAAAGTGCCACTTCTTGTTCAGCAATGCGTGTTAACTGCTGTGCAATTGGCACAGCGGCATCAAATACAACCGCTTGCTCTTGGCGGACTTTTTCAAACATAAACACTAGAATGGCTTGAAACAACACATCTTTATTTTCAAAGTGATTATATACGGTACGCTTTGAGGCACCCGCTAAGCTTGCAACCTGATCCATACTGGTATGCTCAACACCTTGCTGAAAAAACAATGTCTCAGCTGCATTCAAAATATCTAATCGTTTTCTCTGTGATAATTTCATGGACCCCTCCGATAAGGGTTACTAGTGTAACGCAAAAATAAAAAATGCACTAGATAGTTTACTTTTATAGCAAACCATGAAAAACTACACCGTGTAGTTTACTTATGGTGACGATATGAAATTTCTAAAATGGCTCGCAATCGCCACTCTCTGCATCGTGATAGGAGTGTTTATTATGAATAACCAATTAGCCGCTGAAGGCGTGAGTGATAACAGCCACTCTGCGCAATTATCTGATGGCAAGTTCCACAATACTGCTGAGGTAGAAAGACCCAGCTTTAAGAAAACGCTAGGTATCTTCAAACGCTTTATTACAGAAAAGAAAATTGATGCAGAGCCAAAAGGTGAACTGCCTATGCACTGTGTTTCTCATGCACAGCTTGAGCGTTTATCTAATGACACAGTGCATTTTGTGAAATTAGGTCACTCCTCTATTTTAGCGAAAGTGTATGACGAATACTGGCTATTTGATCCGGTATTTTCAGAGCGCGCTTCGCCTTTTTCATTCATGGGGCCAAAGCGCTTTCAGCCAACACCTATCAGCATTGCAGAGCTACCAAACATTGCTAAAGTGTTTATTTCGCACAACCATTATGATCACTTAGATAAAGCAGCAATTAAACAGCTTGTTGATAAAACAGATTCTTTTTATGTGCCATTAGGAGTCGAAAACGACCTGAAAAAATGGGGCGTTGATAAACAAAAAGTCCATAGCTTTGATTGGTGGCAAGAGCAAAATATGGCAAATAGCCAAATTGTATTTACACCAACCCAGCACTTTTCTGGCCGAGGCTTAACAGACGGCAATAAAACTCTTTGGGGCTCTTGGGCTATTAAAGTAAATGACAAGCGCTTTTATTTTAGCGGTGACTCTGGCTATTTTGCTGGCTTTAAAGAGATTGGTAATCGCTATGGGCCGTTTGATATCACTTTTATTGAAACCGGTGCTTACGACAAAGATTGGGCTGACATTCACATGACACCAGAACAATCAGTGCAAGCTCACCTCGACTTACAAGGTGATGTGATGGTGCCAGTGCATAATGGTACATTCGATCTGGCCTTTCATGCTTGGTATGACCCACTTAAACGTGTCGCTAAAAAAGCAGGACAAGAGCAAGTATCACTGAGTACTCCGCTAGTTGGAGAGGTATTTAAAATTCAAGATACGGCGATTGATAAAGCGTGGTGGTAAAATTGGCAGGATGAAAGGTGCATTATTATCCTTTCATCCTGAATAATTAGTTATTTGTAGACTCTTTCTGGACAGCCCCCTTCGCGTCCCATATAGTGAAACCCTGTGCAATCAACCAGAAAAACTATGACAACTCACCTTAAGTATGCAAGCTTGGCACTTGCAATTGGTTTATTCGGCTGCTCTGAGCAATCAACAACAAGCACTGATAAACCGAACGCTGAAAGCAATGAAGCCGTAAATATTGCCAATGTACGCTCACATATTAAAACCCTCGCCTCTGATGAATTCTTAGGCCGTGGCCCTTTAACTGAAGGCGAAACACTAACCATTAACTATTTGGCCGATGAATATAAAAAACTCGGCTTAAGCGGTAGTTTTAATGGCGAGTTTTTACAGCCAGTTACTATGGCAAAACTCACCCCAGATCAAAACATGAGCTTACAAGTGGGTGATTTGAGTTTTAATGCTGGCAGTGATTTTACCGCCCGTACCCAACAAATTAACCCTGAAATCAACATCGATGGCTCTGATGTTGTGTTTGTTGGCTATGGTATCAATGCACCTGAATATAATTGGGATGACTTTGCTGATATTGATGTAAAAGACAAAACAATTATCGTGCTTGTTAATGATCCTGGTTTTGCCACCCAAGACGACGCGCTTTTCACCGGTAATGCTATGACCTACTACGGTCGTTGGACTTACAAATATGAAGAAGGTGCTCGCCAAGGTGCAAAAGCGGTATTTATCGTTCACGAAACTGCTCCTGCCGCATACCCTTGGGGCGTTGTAGAAAGCTCGAACACGGGTAGCAAATATACCTTAATCGACCAAGATAAGAATGCTTCTGACATCCCTGTAATGGGTTGGATTGACGAACAAGCGGCAAATGAAATTTTTGCTCAAGCAGGCCTTGATTATCAAACTGAAAAAGCCAACGCACTAAAAGCTGACTTTAAACCTGTCGACTTAAAAGCGAAAGCAGCGCTGACACTGAAAAGCGATATCTCTCAAGCGCAATCGCATAATGTTGTTGCAACGCTTAAAGGTAGCGAAACTCCTGATGAGTACATTGTAATTGGTGCGCACTGGGACCACTTTGGTACCAAGCAAACTGATGACGGCGTGAAAATCTACAATGGTGCTGTTGATAACGCATCAGGTAGCGCAGCAACGGTAGAAATAGCCCGTATTCTTACTGAAATGCATAAAAAGAAACCATTTAAACGCTCTATTATCTTTGCCAACTTTACCGCTGAAGAAACTGGTCTTATTGGTTCTGAGCAATTCGCTACTGGCGAAATTGTACCAACCAAGCAAATGGTAGCACTGCTTAATATTGATGGTATGAACGTACTTGATGGCGTTGACTACATATTACAATACGGTAAAGGTATGTCTGAAATGGAAGACTACCTTGCAGATGCAGCGAAAGCACAAGGTCGTCATGTAAAGATGGACCCTCGTCCTCAAAATGGTTTGTTCTTCCGCTCTGATCACTTCTCTCTAGCTAAGCAAGGCGTTCCTAGCTTACTATTTATGAGTTTAGGTGATACAGATCCTGATTACATCGCGCACAAATATCATAAAGAAGCTGACGACTATTCAGCAGATTGGTCTATGGGCGGTGTTGAGCAAGATATTGAACTGATCGTTGATATTGCCGCCAAACTTGCTGATAACGGCGATTGGCCTAAGTGGAAAGCCGAGTCTGATTTCAAAGCTCGTCGCTTACAAGACACTCAATAGTCTTCGCTTAGATACAAAAAACCGAGCTAGTTGCTCGGTTTTTTATTGTCAGTTTTACTTATTACTCGTTAATTTTAGCCTTAAGTGATTGTGCTTCTTCTTGCACTTCCTCTGGACCATTGGCAATAACATCTTCAATGGCTTGCAACGCTGAGTCAAAGTCGTCTATTTCGATATATGCCCGAGCTAAGTCCAGTTTCGCTGAGTAACCACCACTTTCGGCATCAACATCAGTTGGGTTCTCACCCGCTAGTAAGTCATTAAAATCACTCAGCCCTACATCCATATCAACCTCATCATAAGGTTCGTGGTCGAGTGCTTCATCGTCACTTTGTTCAAGTAATGAATCGATATCTACAAACTCATCCGTTGAAGTAGTTTGTTGCCCCTCGGAATCTAATGCCTGTACTTCAGGTTCAACTGGCTGTTCGCTTTCACCCTGTAAGTCTTCATTTAATAGTGCATTAAAATCAACGTCGAACTCACTGGCATCAGCAATATCAGCTTCATCTGGCTCTGCTAATTCATTTAACAGCGCATCAAAGTCTGTTTGAGTAAGGTCAGCCATAAAATCATCATCGATTTCATCGTCTGACAGCTCACTTAAATCAGCCTCGTCAGCTAAATTGGACTCGATATCAGCTAATGTTTGCTCTGCTTCTACGGCATCATCAAGTTCAATATCGTCCAATTCGAATTCAGGGAACTCTTCTAATTCGTCTTGGCTATCAGCCACCTCATCGTCAATTGGCGCTTCGCTCGTTAACTCTGTTGTGCCTTCACTCTGTGATTGTTCCGATAAGTCGTCATCAGGATCAAGAATATCATCTTCTGTAAATTCATTATCAAGCAAGATCTCATCATCAAAATCATCGTCTAGCTGATCAAGCTCATTACCCGTTGCTAATGAATTAGCAAGGTCTTGCTCTGCCTGACTTAACTGTAATGGTGCATCTTCATCTAACTCACTAGAAGTGCCTTCATCAGACTCATCCAATTCAAAACCAGCTTCATCTAACTCAAGCTCTGGATACTCTTCCAACTCTTGGCTAGGAGTCACCGTATCTTGCTGTAATGGCTCTTCGTCGGCGGTTAAATCAAATTCATCAGTTAGGTCTTCATCTGCTAGCGGATCATCGCCTAAATCAATTTCAACTTCTTCTATGTCTTGCTCTGGTTCATCTATTGACCAGTCTGGTGCTTCGACATAGTCATCTTCTTCACCAATTTCATTTAATAACTCATCAACACTTTTCAGTGACGGATCAGCAAACTCGTCAAGGCTATCATCTTCATCTAATAGCTCATCGCTATCTTCATTAAACTCTTGATTGAGCGCTTCATCGATATCAACTTCATCTGTATCATCAACCAACTCTGATGCAATCGATTCAACATTCATGTCATCAACCGCTTGATCAGCATCGGCTAAATCTTCTAGCGATTCTTGTAGATTCTCATCATGCTCTGCACTGTCACTCTGTTCATGACTTAAATCTGAGATCTGGGCTTCAGTGTCTTGCTTCAGCTCATTTGTTTGCTGAATAAGCTCTTCGAGCTCATCATTAACGTCAGAGTCCTGCTCATCACTAGCGTCTTCATCAAGTAATGAGTCAATATCTGCTACATCGAGCTCGTCGTCTTGCTCAGCATTGTCATCAATATCTGAGCTACTTTCATCTGTTAACTCAGGTTCTTCTGACTCTGCATCAACCTCATGAAGTAGTGAGTCTATTTCATCAGTATCAAACTCATCGCTTAAATCATCCGTAATAGGCTCTTCGGTAAGCTCTTCAACTGGTTCTTGTTCTGGCTCTTCCTGCGCTTCATCCAATAATGAGTCGATGTCATCGACATCTAAATCATCATCAAGCTCATCTTCGTCAATTAAATCGTCTGCACTAGGTTCTTCGATTGACTCTTCAACCAGCTCTTCAGATTCAGGCTCTTCTTGAGCTTCATTTAATAGTGAGTCGATGTCATCGACATCTAAATCATCATCAAGCTCATCTTCGTCGATTAAATCGTCTGCACTAGGTTCTTCAATTGACTCTTCAACCAGCTCTTCAGATTCAGGCTCTTCTTGAACTTCGTCTAACAGCGAGTCAATGTCATCAACATCTAGGGCATCATCAAGTTCGTCTTCGTCGATTAAATCGTCTGCGCTAGGTTCTTCTGCAAGCTCTTCAGGCTGCTCCTCAACAAGCTCCGTTTCAGGCTCTTGCTCTACATGCGCCTCATCTAATAATGAATCAATATCATCAACATCTAGGGCATCATCAAGCTCGTCTTCGTCGATTAAATCGTCTGCGCTAGGTTCTTCTGCAAGCTCTTCAGGCTGCTCCTCAACAAGCTCCGTTTCAGGCTCTTGCTCTACATGCGCCTCATCTAATAATGAATCAATATCATCAACATCTAAATCATCATCAAGCTCGTCTTCGTCGATTAAATCGTCTGCGCTTGGCTCTTCTACGAGCTCTTCAGGCTGCTCCTCAACAAGCTCTGCTTCAGGCTCTTGCTCTGCTTGTGCCTCATCTAATAATGAATCAATGTCATCGACATCTAAATCATCATCAAGCTCATCTTCATCGATTAAATCGTCTGCGCTAGGTTCTTCTGCAAGCTCTTCAGGCTGCTCCTCAACAAGTTCAGCTTCAGGCTCTGTTTGTGTCTCATCTAGCAATGAATCAATGTCATCAACATCGAGGGCATCATCAAGCTCGTCTTCGTCGATTAAATCGTCTGCGCTAGGTTCTTCTGCAGGTTCTTCTTGAACTTCGTCTAATAGTGAGTCAATGTCATCAACATCAAGAGCATCGTTTTCTAATGCATCGTTAGCTTCAGCAACTGGCTCTTCTGTTTGTGCATCATCAATTAAGCTGTCGATATCGAAATCATCTTCATCGATGAGCTCATCCCCGCTTGGTTCTTCGGCTGGCGCTTCTTCTTGAACTTCATCTAACAGCGAGTCAATGTCATCAACATCCAGCGCATCATCAAGATCATCGCTTTCTAATGCATCGTTAGCTTCGGCTGCTGGCTCTTCTGTTTGCGCTTCATCAATTAAGCTGTCGATATCGAAATCGTCTTCATCAATAAGTTCTGCTTCAACATTAGTTGTTGAGGCATCATTATTTTCATCGAGTAAGTCATCAATATCGTCTAGGTTTACATCTTGATTAGAATCCGTGTTGTTTTGCTCATCAATTAAGCTATCAATGTCAAAATCATCTTCAGCGTCATCTTCTGCAAGCTCTTCACTAAGCGCTGCCATTTCATCATTGGCGTTATCTAACGAGTCATCTTCATCAGTATCAAATAGGTCATCAATGTCATCAGCACTTAAAATATCACCCGATGAATCTGCTGGAGACTGTTCGCTATCTAGGTCAATTTCATCACCTAAACTATCGTCATCGGTTTGATCGAAATCTTGCTGTAAAAATGCATCTAAATCATCATCGTCAGCACTACTTGAAGACTCATCATTAAACTCGATATCATCACTTAATAAACCTTCTAGCTCATCTTGATTTAAAACACTGTCGTCTTCATCAAAACTATCATCAATGCTGTCGTCAAAAATGATGTCATCATCTGGTAGCATGTCTTGGTCTAAGTCGTCATCTAACCGCACACTCAAGTCATCATTGTCTTCAACCGGATCTGGCACTAGCGGATCAGTTTCTATAATTGCTTCTAAATCATCATCAGCATTATAACTTGGGCTTTGAGGTAAAAATTCATCGTCATCGCTTGCATCTGTATCATCATTGGTGCTGTTGCGTTTTTTCAAAAACATCACAACGGCTGCAATGATCAGTAAAGCAGGAATAAACATTAATGCACCGAGAACAAATGGGTTGCTCAGTAAACTCGAAAAACTAAACCCACTGTCCTCTTCAATCTTTTTTGCTTTTTGCTGCTCTATGATTTCATTTTGTTTAGTGATCAGTTCTTTCAGCTGCTTTTGAATTTCACTGTCTTGGCCAAGTTGATCACGAACGGTTTCAAGCTCTTTAGAAATACCGCTCAGTTGTTTTTTGAGCTTGTTGTTCTCAGCTAGGATTTCTTCAACATTTTCAACCGACGATTTAAACTGCTTTTGTAACTCTACTAGCTGCGTGCCCTGCTCTGTTTTAATGGTGTTGATTTCTTGCTTAAGTTCTTGTTTTGCTTCGTCTACATCAACTTTACGGGCTTGAGTTACTTTCTTTTGCGATTCATTAATTTCAGCTGTAGTCAGCGTACCATTTTTCTTTTTTTCCCACAGCTCATCATCTTGTTCAGAACGCGCTTTTGCTAATGTCGGGTTGACCGCACGCATTTCTGCAATGGTTGGAATTTTTAGGTATGCGCCATCACGCATATGATTTAGGTTTTGATCTAAAAATGACGATGGGTTTTTGTCATACAGAGCTTGCATGACCTGATAAATGCTTACAGAGTTGTCAGGGCGAATTTTAGCGGCAATACGCCATAATGTATCGGTCGGTTTAATTGGACCAATAGAGCGCCCCTGCGCACCGTAATCGACACCTTTAGGGCCTTTAAGTGTGGTGCCTTCATCAGAGTATGTCGGTGTTACCACCAATGCAGACGCTAATATGAAGAGTGTTGCTAAACCGCGCATGCTGATCCTTTATGTTTTAAATGTTAACGCAGCAACCTTGGTTGCTTAAACATCAAGTAATTCTTGCAGAATTGATTCTTAATTATGTTTTCTTGCAAGCTCTATTCCAGCTGCAAACTATAACTTAGTTGCCTTGCAATATCTATTGCAACACCTTGATAGTAAATAGCTTAAATAATAGCGGCTGAGAGGCTTTTTTATTGTTATCGTTAAGTTTATACGCTTTTACAGCGTATGCGGCAATAATTTGGCAGTGAATTCACAAAAAAAGCGGCAAATTGCCGCTTTTCTTAAATTTAGCTCAGCCTAAATCATCAGGTTTATAAATAATTTGCGATTAGCTCTTCAGCAATCTGCACACTATTTGTTGCCGCACCTTTGCGCGTATTATCGCTAACAACCCACATGTTTAAACCATGCGGGTGCGAAATATCAGCACGTAAACGACCTACGTATACAGTATCGTTACCACTAGCGTCTGATACTGCAGTTGGATAATCGGCTAAATCTTCAATAAACTCTACACCAGGTGCATCGTTTAATAGCTGCTTCACATGTTCGATATCTACTGGCATACGCGTTTCAATATTAATCGCTTCACTGTGACCAAAGAACACGGGAACACGAACACAAGTAGGGTTAACCACAACACTGTTATCACCTAAGATTTTTTGTGTTTCGTTGACCATTTTCATTTCTTCGCGGGTATAACCGTTATCTTCAAAGCTATCGATTTGTGGGATCACGTTAAAAGCAATTTGTTTAGGGAAAACAGCATTATCCATCGGGCGCGCATTCATTAAGTTTGCTGTTTGCTTAGCTAGTTCATCAACGGCTTCTTTACCCGCACCCGATACAGCTTGATAAGTTGATACGTTAATGCGGTCAATGCCATAAGCATCATAAATTGGCTTCAGTGCCACCAGCATTTGAATCGTTGAGCAATTAGGGTTTGCAATGATGTTGCGGTTTCTGAAATCCGCTAAGCTTGATGCATTCACTTCAGGAATAATTAGTGGCACATCGTAGTCATTACGAAAGTGTGAGGTATTATCAATTACCACACAGCCTGCGTCCGCCGCAATCGGTGCGTATTTTTCAGAGACACTGCCGCCTGCTGAAAATAAACCAATGTGAGCTTGGCTAAAATCAAACTCTTCAACATCGATTACTTCAATGCTCTCACCGCGAAATTGAATTTCTTCACCAGCACTACGGCTGCTTGCGAGTAAAAATAATTGGTCTACCGGAAACTTACGATCTTCTAAAGTTTCGATAATCTGACGACCCACTAAACCTGTGGCACCTAATACGGCTACATTAAATTTTTGCGACATGTGTTTTCCTCTTTTGAATAAAGCAAATGGCTTTATTCGTTAATTCTAAATCCCAGTGCAGCTAATGCGCCTTCACATGCACTGTTGGCAGCCACCGACAAAGTACTAAACTCGCGTCGTGGCGGGTAATTCTTGCGTAAACTATCAAAGCCTTCGCTTGCTAATTTACTTCGTAAAATGCCATCGTCGCGACGCACATCATAAATTAAGTGCACTAAGCGACCTATATCATCTAGGTTAAAGGTTTCACCTAGCGTGACAGAGTGGCTAATTGGTTCTGGCAAAAAATCGTCCAGAGACTTAAGCGCTGCGATGCCTTCAAGCTCACATACTTGCTGATACAGCATTTGTGTACCGCGGGCTTTGCCTTCAAGTGTATGCCCTGCAATATGCACACTGGCATAACGTACATAATCAAGCAGAGGTGTCAGTATATTGGGTTCGTTTTCCCAAACATCAAGCACACAATCTAATTTTGCGCCTTGCTCAAACAATGCTAGCAATGCTTGGTTATCAATCACATCACCACGGCTTGCATTGATAATCGTCATACCCGGCTTAAGTGCTTTTAAGCGAGTTTCGTCTAGCATGTGCAAGGTTTTATGCGGACCTTGTTTAACCAATGGCACGTGAAAAGTCACAATATCGGCTTGGGCTAGTAATGTGTCTAACTCAATATGCTCTGCAAGCTCACCGGCTTCATGTTTTGGTGGATCACATAACAATACATTCATACCAAGCAGGCTAAGCTTATCACGTAAACAGCTACCTATACTGCCAACACCCACTATGCCGATGGTTTTACCTTGTAATGAACTGGCATTTTCTTGGCTCAAGGCATACAAGCAGCTAATAACATATTCAGCAACCGCCACGGCATTACAACCTGGTGCGCTGCTAAATGCGATATTTCGCTCAGCAAGTAACTCGGTATCAATGTGATCAACACCTATGGTTGCTGTGCCCACAAATTTTAATTTATCTGCTTGAGTGAGTAAGGCTTTATCTACATTGGTAACAGAGCGGGTTAACAAGATATCAACCCCGACTAGCTGCTCGGGTTGAAGATTACGGCCATCAAATCGCTCAACATCACCAAAATCGGCAAAGTACTGCTCAACCAATGGCATATTTTGATCTGCAAGAATTTTCATTTGTGTGTCCGAGAGGCAGAAAGTGGCGCTATTGTAGCGAATTTATCAGTATTCGGATAGGTAACAACTAAGACTTTATAACAAATGAAAAAGCCGAGCTATTGCTCGGCTTTAAGCAAATACTGGAGAGGTTTAACCTTTATATTTGCTCATTACTAATGTGGCGTTAGTGCCACCGAAACCGAAGCTGTTAGACATAACTGTATTTAGTTCAACGTCTTTACGCTCAGTTACAATATTTAGACCTTCAGCTTGCTCATCTAGTTCATCAATGTTGATAGATGGAGCAACAAAGTTATGCTCAAGCATTAATAGCGAGAAGATTGCTTCATGAACGCCTGCTGCACCTAAAGCGTGACCTGTCATCGCTTTGGTTGCACTGATCATTGGCGAGTTACCACCAAATACTTCTTGAATAGCGCCAAGCTCTTTCACATCACCAACAGGTGTTGAAGTACCGTGAGTATTTAAGTAATCAATGCCGCCTTCAAGATCTTGCATTGCTTGCTTCATACAACGTACAGCGCCTTCACCTGATGGAGCTACCATGTCGTAGCCGTCAGACGTTGCACCGTAACCAGTGATTTCTGCATAAATGTGCGCGCCACGAGCCAGTGCATGCTCAAGTTCTTCAACAACAACGATACCGCCACCGCCAGAGATAACGAAACCGTCACGGTTTGCATCGTATGTACGTGATGCTTTCTCTGGTGTTTCATTGTACTTAGTAGACAATGCACCCATTGCATCGAATTCCATTGCTAGCGTCCAGTGAAGCTCTTCACCACCACCTGCAAAGATTACGTCTTGCTTGCCTAATTGAATTTGCTCAACCGCATGACCGATACAGTGTGCAGATGTCGCACATGCAGAGCTTAGTGAGTAGTTAACACCTTTAATTTTAAATGGTGTTGCAAGACACGCCGAAGTCGTACTCGCCATAGTACGTGGTACCATGTAAGGACCAACACGTTTTACGCCTTTTTCACGTAAAATGTCAGCCGCTTCAACTTGCCATTTAGATGAACCACCACCTGAACCCACTAATAAACCAGTGCGCTCGTTTGAAACTTGATCTTCACTAAGGCCTGCATCTGCAATCGCTTGTGACATTGAGATATAAGCGTATGCAGCAGCATCGCCCATAAAGCGCATCGCTTTACGATCAACAAACTCTTTAACATCAATATCGATTTTGCCAGATACGTTACTACGTAGGTTGTAGTCAGCAAACTCTTGGTTGAACGCGATACCACTACGGCCTTGTTTTAATGATTCTAATACTTCTTCTTTGTTGTTACCGATGCTTGAAACAACACCGATGCCCGTAATAACGGCTCTTCTCATGGGTAATTACCTTAGCTCTATACTAAATTGTGTTCTATTTTACGCTGAAATTACTTTCGAAGTGGTCAGCTTTCTAGCGTACACATGTACTCTGAATGTCTAGCTTATAAATAACGCCAGACTATTTCAAAGAAAACACGTAAAATAATGAAAAAAGTTTGTAGTTAATTAGTTAAACCATGATCAAAAACGCACATATTCATTTTAATCACCTTGGTACCCCTGTCGCCGATCAGTTTGACGATGTTTATTTTTCTAATGACGATGGCTTAGCCGAATCACATTATGTGTTTTATCAACAAAACCATATCCCGCAACGATTACAAAATCATGACCGTAACCACTTTGCGATTGCTGAAACAGGCTTTGGTACGGGGCTTAACTTTTTAAATACCTGGCAGCACTTTGCTGCTCACCTAGATAGGCAGCATGCAGAGCAAGAAGTTCAAAATCAACCCGACCATAGTGGTAAAAAGAGTGTTTCCCGCTTGCACTTTATCTCTTTTGAAAAATTTCCTATTAAGCGTGATGACCTTGCTCAAGCACTCAAAGCCTGGCCTAGTTTAAGCAAGTATAGTGAGCAACTAATTACTCAATACCCAATTAATTTGGCCGGCTGTCATCGCCTTGAATTTGCAGGCGGCAAACTAATACTCGACCTTTATTTTGGTGACGTACAAGACAGTATTGATGCCATGAGCTACGCAAGTGAAGGGATTGTCGATGCGTGGTATTTAGATGGCTTTGCTCCGAGCAAAAACCCAGATATGTGGCAACAGAGTTTGTTCAACAAAATGTGTGCTATCTCAAGAGCAAATGCCACACTCGCCACTTTCACTGCCGCAGGCTTTGTCAGAAGAGGACTCATCGAAGCTGGCTTTAGCATGAGTAAAGCAAAAGGCTATGGTAAAAAGCGCGAAATGCTGATTGGCGATCTCTCTGAGCCTAATGAGCAACAGTCAGGGCCTGCCTATTTTGCTCATCAGCAAAGTGAACTGAGTAATGTTGCTGTTATTGGCGGTGGTATTGCCAGTAGCAGTGTACTGTATTCACTGGCAAAAAGAGGCCTAAAAGCCACGCTTTTTTGCCAAGACGAAGCGCTTGCCATGGGCGCTTCTCACAATGTACAAGGGGCTGTGTATCCGCATTTACAAGCGAAAAATTCACCACACAGTGAAATGTTCGCCCATAGTTTTTTATATGCGATGCGTCTATACCAACAATTACTTGATGATGGTTTTGACTACCCTCACCAGTGGTGTGGTGTATTACAGCACGCGGTTAAACAAGGCCTAGCTGATAAACATCAAAACCTTGCCGATAAAGAACTTTGGCCAGCTGAATTAATGCGTAATGTAAGTGCCGAAGAAGGTGACGAAATTGCCGGTGTAGAAACAGGCTACTCAGGTGTATTCTTTGCAAAAGGTGGCTGGGTAAATCCACCAGCACTGGTTACAGCATTATTTAATGCGGCAAATTCGTTAAGTGCAACTACCAATAATAAAATGGACAGTCACTTTAATTGCCATATTGAAAAGCTCGAGAAAACCGCAGATGGCTGGTTACTACACAGCAAAGAGCAAACTTTCGGGCCATTTAGTGATGTGATTAATTGTGCAGGTGAACACAGTGACCAGTTTAGCCAAACTCAAGCGCTACCTATTGTTGGTGTGCGCGGCCAAGTCTCGCATGTGCAAGCAAGCGAGCAGTCAAAACGCCTAAAGACCGTGCTTTGCCATAAGGGCTATTTTACTCCTGAATATCAGGGCCATCATTGCATGGGCGCGACTTTTGAAAAAAACTCAAAAAGCCGTGAAGTTAAAGAGCAAGACAACCACACCAATCGCGAACAACTATTAAGTTTTTACACAAACAGCGAGTTTGCAACGACCTTAGGTGAGATAACTGCAGCGAAAGCAGCTGTAAGGTGTACCTTCATTGACCATTTACCTATGGCTGGTGAATGGGCTGAACAAAGTGATTATGTAAGTGCGTTTGCTAATTTAAGATTAGGTAAGCGTTATCAGTACCAAACGTTAACGAAACCTCAGCAAGGCTTGCATGTACTCACAGGCTTTGGTGCAAGAGGCCTGTGCAGTGCCCCCCTTTGTGCTGAAAATTTAATTGCTTGTTTAAACAATGAGCCAAGACCATTTAGCGAACGTGTGAGTCAGGCTATTCACCCCGCCCGCTTTATTGTTCGTGACCTAATTCGTAATAAAATTTAAAGGGGCTAAAAAGCCCCTTTTGATTGTTAATTACTTAATCGCTCAACTAGCTCTACGCGCCGGTTTAGCTGACGACCCAAATCATTTTTATTATTGGCAGCTGGCGCATAAGGGCCTACGCCATAACTAATTAAACGCGACTCTTTAATGCCATATTGACTCACGAGCGCTTTAACAACTGCTTTAGCTCGCTTAGATGACAGCCCTAAATTATATTCTGGGCTCCCTTTATCATCAGTATGACCAACAACGTACAAGTTTAAGCTGTTATTTTTATTTAAAACATCCGCAATCACTTTTAATGACTCTGCTGACTCTGGCTTAATGTCTGATTTATCATGATCAAAGTAAATGCCATAAATGGCTGCTTTACCTTTTTGCTCTAGTTGCTTTAACACTTGGTCCGGATTGGTTTTAACTAAATCGCCTTGTAAAGGCTCTGTTCGAATTATAACAAGCTGCACTCGCGAAGTGCCTTGGTAATTCCCAACAAAAAATGCGACATAGGTTGTTTGATTTTCTATGGTGCTTTTCATTAACTGATAGCGCGGCTGGCGATAATAGTTATAAACTTGTTTTACCGACAAGTGATCACCAAGTGCTTGTATTACCTTACGGTCGTCACCACATGCTTGACGCTCGCAACTAAAAACCGTTTCGAAGCCTTCTTTTGTTAAGGCAGACACATAGTTATGAAAGACCTTAAGGGTTGATACTTTTCTAATTTCATAAGTAATACGAGTGATATCACCTATCACATCTTCAACAGGTAGCGCTTTGTTTTTACGGTTGAATATTCCTGTTGGTAGTGAAAATTCTTCGTAATCAATTTGCTCGTAGTCTTCAATAAAACTACCAGGATAACGGCTAAGTAATGGATGATCGCTTGAGCCTCTAATATCGTCTTTAGGTGCTTTGGTAACGGGATTTGTTTGCTGTTTTGCAAAAGCAGCTGTATTGGCTTTTATCAGGCCTGTTTCAAGCTCTTTAATCGCAATTGAGCTATTCATAACACGCGTTTTACTGTTGTACTGGCCAACAAATAATGACACAGCAAACTCAGGCTTTTCACCTTTAGTGGCAAATAGATAATATGGCTTACGATGATAATTATAGAGCTGAAAGTAACCGACTTCCTCTGCAAAATCACTGCTGTCACCGCAAGCGTCTAGCTGACAAGAATAAACAATATTAAAGCCATCTGTGAGTAAAGCGTGTTTATAGTTTTCAAATACTTTGAGAGTGGCAACATTGTTTATTTCGTACAATGTGTGGGTTACATCGCCAATAAAGTCTGTGTAACTAAATCGCTCTGATGACTTTTTACTGCCATCAAACTGATTCATTAATTGTGTTTGTTCGCCACTGAGTTTAACCGACTTTTCAACGTCACTATTTGGATAAGGTGATATCCATTGATTAGCAGATACCGCGTTGCAAAATGCTAATGTTATCACCATCAAAAGATTAAAATATATTTTCACTTTAAGTCCTTTTAATTGAATTTGTACCCAATTAAATACTATGCCAAATAATACTTTTTTATTCAAAGTTTGCTTGTACCCCTTTAAAAATAAATCCACACCCCAAGGTCTTTACTTACACAGCAATTAGAAGGAGTTTGATATGAAGACCTTAATCATTGGCGCAACGGGCCAAATAGGTAAAATGACCACCGAAAAAATGCTGGCAAACGGTCATGATGTAGTGGCTCTGGTTCGAGATAAAAGCAAACTGAGTACACTTGAAAGTAGTCATTTAATGATTGTAGAGCAAGACCTCGAAAACGATTTTAGTCGTGCCTTCGAGGGCGTTGAACAAGTGATTTTTAGCGCGGGATCCGGCGGCACTACAGGTGCTGATAAAACCTTACTTATAGATCTATGGGCCGCTGTTAAAGCGATTAATTATGCGGTAGATGCCAAGGTTAAGCACTTTATTATGGTCAGCTCAATCGGTGCTGATGCCCCTGACAACATTGAAAGTAGTATCAAACCGTATTTAGTTGCAAAACACATGGCTGATCAACATTTAACCAATAGCGAATTGAATTACAGCATTGTCAGACCTGGCACGCTATTAAATGACGCTGCCACAGGGCTATTAACCACCACGCGGCCTGCAACCCGCCAAGATGCGGTGATCAACCGTGAAGATGTAGCAGATACCCTGCTATACCTTGCTGAACATACACCGAAAAAACCACAAGTGTTTGAATTATTTAATGGTGATAAGTCAATCGACAGCCTACTAGGCGATTGATTAGGTATGAATACGTATGCATAAGAAATAAGATTGAGAAAGCGCGTAAAGCACTTTAGTTTATTGTTTACATAATAATAACAAAGGTGCTTTATGCGTCATTTTGCTTTTCTTTTTTGCTTTGCTTTTACGTCAGCTTGTTTCGCAGCTCCGGTAAAAGTTCAAAGTTACAGTGGCGATACCTCCCTTCCCCACAAATTATTGATCAGCGCCATTGAACGGGCTGACTTAGAGTATGTTCACCCTTACGAAACCAATAAAGATATCTCTAACGCACGTATCTTAAACGATGTAAAAAACAACCAGCTGGATGTGATGTGGAGCATGACATCAACTCAGTTAGAGCAAGATTATAAAGCCGTTTATATACCTTTGTTTCGTGGCTTACTTGGCATGCGAGTCGCGATTGTGAAAGCACAAAATCGCGAACTGTTTAGCTCGGTAACTAACTTACAAGATTTAAAACGTTTCACCGCTGGGCAAGGTAAAACCTGGCCAGACACTAAAATATTAAAAGCAAATCAACTACCCGTTGTTACCACATTAAAATACCCTAATTTGTTCCCAATGCTTGAAGGCGAGCGCTTTGATTACTTCCCACGTGGGGTGAATGAACCTTGGGATGAAATTGCCAATCACTCAGAGCTTAACCTCACTGTAGAGCCGCATTTGGTGATTAAGTACACCGCACCACTTTACTTTTTCGTCAACAAAAACAACCACACACTTCATAAACAGCTAAATGATGCGCTAAACGAGATGATTGCTGATGGCACATTTAACGCCATGTTTTTGGCAGACAGCCAAGTACAAACGGTTTTATCAAAAGCCAACTTAAGCTCGCGTCGCGTTATTGAGCTAGATAACCCAACGTTATCGTCGAACACACCTAATAAAAATAGCCCTTTGTGGTTTAACCCATTTCAATGAGCGCACAATGAAATCATTAAAATATAAAATGACCTTGGCACTGTCTTTGTGCCTTTTACTGAGCGTGATCTTCGTGATCAGTGCAAACTACCTGCTCGCAAAGTCGAGTCAAACACAACAATGGCAAGACGACATCACGGCTCTTAATGAGCAAATGCAGGTTATTTTAGCCGAGCCGGTATTCTCTTATGATGAACCGTTAATCAATCAGATTATTAAAGCCTTTTCGCAAAACAAACATGTACATAGCATTTCAGTGACAGATCATCGCAATAAGCCACTGGCCGCTATTACAAAACAAAGCAATAACGCATCGGTTAGCAAAACTATTGATTTGCACTATTTAGATAATTTAATTGGTCACATAAAAATTGGTTACTCACAACAAGCACTGCATAGCACCATTGCTGATTCGACACGCACCATGTTTATTACCTTGCTGGTCTCTTTTATCGCCTTGGGTGCGGTGATTATTTATATCGTGCGACTGTTAGTGATAAAACCAATCGATAGCGTAAATAGCCTTGTTGATGAAATTGTCAAAGGTGAAGGCGACCTTACAAAACGTATTAGCTATCAATCTAATGATGAAATAGGCTATTTGGTTGATGGTTTCAATCGATTTATAGCGCAAGTACAAGAAATAATTACAGAGCTAGGCAGCACAGCCAGTGAACTTGAAATGATAGCCAGTACAGTAAACGAAGCATCTGTGCGCTCTAAAAACGAAGCCGAGCTTGAGTATAACCGCACTGATTCTGCAACCAATGCGCTTAGTCAGTTAAGTGAAGCAACCAAAGAGATTGCGCAAGGGGCTAATCAAACTGCACAGCAAACAACCGACGTACATCGCTTATGCCAACAAGGCGAACAAAATATGAATGCCAATGGCAACATGGTTGACGAATTAGCTGCACAACTCGACCATACATCAAACGTAGTTAAACAATTAAACGCCAGCAGTAATGAAATTAGCCAAGTGCTCGATGTTATAAAAAGTATTGCCGAGCAAACCAATTTACTGGCTCTAAATGCTGCTATTGAAGCGGCTCGTGCGGGTGAATCAGGCCGTGGCTTTGCTGTGGTAGCCGATGAAGTAAGAGCGCTTGCTAGTAAAACCTATGATTCAACGTCTGAGATTGAATCAATTATTGTATCGCTACACAACAATACCTCTGACTGCGTAACGGCAACGGAGCAAAGTAAGTCACTCAGCGATAAAGTGAGCCAAGCGAATCAAAAAAGCCAAGCGGTGTTTAAAGATATTGCTAAACAAATCAATACCATTAATCAAATGAACGAAAGCGTGGCAGCAAGTTCTGAAGAGCAAACCAGTGTGACCGCTGATATCTTAAATACCATGCAGCTCATTAACCAAGGCGCTAAGAGCCTATCGCAAGAAGCTCAGCACCTTGATAACACCATAGGCCAGCTCAATGAATTAGAACGCGGCATCGTTGCCAAACTGGGTTTGTTTAAATACTAAAAGCCATAATTCCCTGCCACGCAAGTTGCAGGGAAAGCACCGTTAACACTAAACGAAAAATCTTTTTAAATTTATCTGACGAAATGCGGTGCAGTAACTTAAGGCCAAGCCAAGTACCTAAAGCACCGCTCAATATCATGAGCATAACCAGCGGCAACCACTGCCAAAATGCAAACCCCACAGCCCCATATAAAATCGCTTTTAAGGTATGTTGTACTGTCATGCAGCTTGAAAATGTGGCAGTAAACTTAAGCTTATTATAATTATTGACATATAAGCAGCTGCCAACCAAAGGCCCACTTGCCCCTACAAACATCGAAATGAACGTGGTCCAAAGCCCAGCAAGAACACGCCATAACTTTGAGGTTTCTCTGAGCTTTGGCGTCACACCCCACAGTAAATAAAGCACAAAGGCAGCGACCACTATTTTCATTAATTCAAGGGGAATTGATGTGACAATCGTTGAGGCAACCAGCGCTCCTATGACTCCCCCTAAAGAGAAGTACACAAACATAGCGCCATCAATATGTTTAAACGTAAATAAAAAGCGGTTTGCGTTAGAGCCTAACTGTACTAACCCATGGACAGGAATAACCACACTCATAGGAAGCATAGATGCCATGATCACCAGCAGCATTAAGCCGCCACCCGCACCAAAAGCTGCTGAAATCATAGAAGTAAAGCCCGCAACCACAATGAGCATTATAGTGCTGATCGGACTTAATAAATCTCCACCCAAAAACTGCCAACTGATCAAATCCATTGTTACGCTTTAAATAGTGTGTTTGAGCTAACGCTATCATGGCTCACCACTATTAGCGACTATTTGAAAAACCCTTTCGACTAAAAGACCATATCAACCAAAAGAGAAGTGCCCCTAAATTCACAACTGGTCAGACTTGTGGTTTATTTTGTTAAACCTATGGGTTATAACTATGCCCACAACACTATAAAATTGAAGGCACAGCATGACACTGATGAATGTAAGCACACAAGGTTCTGTTGCTATCTTAACTATGACAACAGCTGAAAATCGTCATAACCCTGCTTTTGCAGAGGCTTTTTTAAATTGCCTTGACGAAATCGAACGCAATCCTGAACACAAAGCACTGGTGATCACTTCAAGCAGCGAAAAATCATGGAGCTTGGGCATAGATACCGATTGGCTTATGCCGGCATTAAAAGCACAAGAATTTGCAGAAGTAAGTGGCTTTATGCACTCGATGGATGCGGTATTTAAACGCCTATTACTCTTCCCAATGCCAGTAATCGCAGCGATAAATGGCCACGCATTTGGTAATGGCGCTATTTTATCGTGCGCTTGTGATTTTAGGTTTATGCAAAGCGACCGTGGTTTCTTCTGCTTCCCCGAAGTGGACTTATCGATCCCGTTTTTACCGGGCATGCTCGCCTTTATTAAAAAAGCCATTCCAGACTATCGCTTTAACGAAATGATGCTAACTGGCCGCCGCGTTACCGCTGGCGAACTTGCCACAGATCATGTTATCGAACAAGCTTGCCCAAACAGCGAAGCTTTATTTAATACCGCCCTCGAATTTGCCAGCCAATTCGATAAAAAACGCGCTATTTTCGCAGAGCACAAAAAGCGCCTACACAAACACATCATCGACACCATTGATACCGAAAACAAACCGATTATTGATGCCGTTCAGTTGGTTGTTTGAACTAGAGAGCCTCTCATAGGGTGGTGATTACCACCCTAAATACGCTCTATTAGCTCCTTAAACATATAACCTATATCATAGCCAAACAATAGAATAATTATGAAATATAAAGCTAGCACACTAAGATTATTAAACTACTACTCCATTTAACAGCCAAATTTAAACAATGGAAAACTCTATTTTTTCATATAGCTTTTAGAGCACACCCTAGAGTTCATGTAAGAATTAATAG
>NZ_JAKEVM010000310.1 GCF_022398475.1 Pseudoalteromonas shioyasakiensis
TTGTATAACTGTGAGACTATTATTTTCCCCTAAAGCTACTTTCCTCGCTCTTTTAAGCAAATTTTACTATAGCTAGCGAGGTAACAGCTTTTAAGGGTGATTAACGAGAACTTTTCAACAAAAAAGTACGCTCAAAGCTAGAGGATAAATCCGGTTTATAATACAGCTCGATAAAAAATATCCTTAGTAATAACTTTTCCAGCAGAATCAGAAAAGTAGTTTGTAGTGCCAACCATTTGATCGAGGTTCGAATTAAGGCGAACTACTATAGAGCCGCTAACTGAACCTCCGGTATTGTCTTGCTCAAACGCTAAAACTAAATTCCTACCGGAGATTTTTCCTGAATACTTAAATTCACGTTGTTCTGAAGAGCCATTCCTAGATATTAACCTAGTTGCTTTTACAGAAACATAAGTTCCACGTTGTTTAATCGATATTCGCCCCACTACATTTCCATTTTCTATATCTGTGTATTCCCATGTTTTGTGTAGCTTCACAGAATTAGAAAATATCATTGTAATTTCCGGTATTAGGAAATCTTTTGCGACCCAGAGTACTAGAGCACCAACAATTGCAGAAACTATTATATTAAGAAGATCCAATATTACACCTAAAGTA
>NZ_JAKEVM010000311.1 GCF_022398475.1 Pseudoalteromonas shioyasakiensis
GTGTGATGCAAGTGTATAGTAATGGAACCTAAATCATGCAAGTGTATAGTAATGGAACCTAAATCCAGCGTCTAATCAAGACACCAGCCAATTCCGCCACTCCCGCATCATAAGGTTTGCTAATTTAAACTCTTAGCGTGAGTTTTCTTATTCACTCTCTTGGTAGAGAAAGTGGCTGGGATACCAGGATTTGAACCTGGGAATGGCAGGATCAAAACCTGCTGCCTTACCGCTTGGCGATATCCCAACGCTAAACTTGAAGAGTTTTAGTTCTACTTAAGAACATGGTGCGGAAGGAGAGACTTGAACTCTCACAACCGAAGTTACTGGAACCTAAATCCAGCGCGTCTACCAATTCCGCCACTCCCGCACATTGTGTGATGCAAGTGTATAGTAATGGAACCTAAATCCAGCGTCTAATCAAGACACCAGCCAATTCCGCCACTCCCGCATCATAAGGTTTGCTAATTTAAACTCTTAGCGTGAGTTTTCTTATTCACTCTCTTGGTAGAGAAAGTGGCTGGGATACCAGGATTTGAACCTGGGAATGGCAGGATCAAAACCTGCTGCCTTACCGCTTGGCGATATCCCAAC
>NZ_JAKEVM010000312.1 GCF_022398475.1 Pseudoalteromonas shioyasakiensis
CCGGTGGTTCTGAATGGAAGGGCCATCGCTCAACGGATAAAAGGTACTCCGGGGATAACAGGCCGGTGGTTCTGAATGGAAGGGCCATCGCTCAACGGATAAAAGGTACTCCGGGGATAACAGGCTGATACCGCCCAAGAGTTCATATCGACGGCGGTGTTTGGCACCTCGATGTCGGCTCATCACATCCTGGGGCTGAAGTCGGTCCCAAGGGTATGGCTGTTCGCCATTTAAAGTGGTACGCGAGCTGGGTTCAGAACGTCGTGAGACAGTTCGGTCCCTATCTGCCGTGGGCGTTGGATGATTGAAGGGAGCTGCTCCTAGTACGAGAGGACCGGAGTGGACGAACCGCTGGTGTTCGGGTTGTGATGCCAATCGCATTGCCCGGTAGCTACGTTCGGAATCGATAACCGCTGAAAGCATCTAAGCGGGAAGCGAGCCCTAAGATGAGTCATCCCTAGACCTTTAAGGTCTCTAAAGAGCCGTCCGAGACTAGGACGTTGATAGGCAGGGTGTGTAAGCGTTGTGAGGCGTTGAGCTAACCTGTACTAATGACTCGTGAGGCTTAACCATACAACCCAAAAGGGTTTT
>NZ_JAKEVM010000313.1 GCF_022398475.1 Pseudoalteromonas shioyasakiensis
CATTTCAAGAGCGTCATTAATTTCGGTTAAAGTTTCTTTATCTATTAACGTTATTTGATCTAAATCTATTTTTTCCGGGTTGGATATCCAAGAGACGTCATACTTAGCAAGCAATAATGATTGAGCAGACTTTAAGTTTTTCTCTGCTTCAGCAAAGCCTTTTGACAAATTTAGTTCCATATTAAATCCTTAGCTGAGCATGTTTCTTAAACACATCACCTGTTTTGGGGTTTATAAATAGGCCGTTCATTTCAGCTAAAGATTCTAAAGTGAAATCAGGATTGTTTTTTAGAATTGCGTTTCTTACATCTTCATTTTTTAAAAATACATCTGCAGGAATTGTGAATTGGTTTAAATTCATGGGCTCTACGATTGGTGTTTTTCCTAATTCAGAAATGATATCCATTGCAGACTTCAGCTCCGAGAAAATAGCAAAACCAATGTCATTCATTTCTTGTTTAGTGGTCCCAACCCCATTTTTAATTAGCTCTGGATAAGGCATTAAAAATACATTTAAAGCCTTTTGAATTTGATTTTTAATATCTTTCAATGACATATGTAAAATACCAAGGTCGAATAACTACTTATAAT
>NZ_JAKEVM010000314.1 GCF_022398475.1 Pseudoalteromonas shioyasakiensis
ATGCGGTGAATACGTTCCCGGGCCTTGTACACACCGCCCGTCACACCATGGGAGTGGGTTGCTCCAGAAGTGGATAGTCTAACCTTCGGGAGGACGTTCACCACGGAGTGATTCATGACTGGGGTGAAGTCGTAACAAGGTAGCCCTAGGGGAACCTGGGGCTGGATCACCTCCTTATACGATTTAGAACTTATTTGTTCGTAGTGTCCACACAGATGATTGTTAGTTAGCTAAACCACTAGGTTTAACTAATTAATATGCTCTTTAAAAATTTGGAAAGCTGATATTAAAATTCTTATAGATAACATTGTTATTTATAAAGAGTTTTCAAAAGTAAAAAATATGCCATTAATCGAAAGATTAATTGGTATCTACTTTAGTATTCTCATCATTATTTGATGAATTAACTTCTGGCGAAGTTAACAGCTGTCACTAACAAAGACCCGTTTGGGTTGTATGGTTAAGTGACTAAGCGTACACGGTGGATGCCTTGGCAGTTGGAGGCGATGAAGGACGTATTAACTTGCGATAAGCCTAGTCAAGCTAGTAAAAAGCGCTTGAGGCTAGGATTTCCGAATGGGGAAA
>NZ_JAKEVM010000315.1 GCF_022398475.1 Pseudoalteromonas shioyasakiensis
AAATTAGTTGACCACTACAACCATATTTAAGACTACCCTTGCATGCCATTTCGTTCACTCTCTTAATAATTCGAAGCTTGTATCAAATTAAAAGACATTGGTGCGAGTGATTTCTATTTTTAAAGGTTATCAAAAGTAACTTAGTCACAAAACCAATTATTAATTAGCATATCAAATGGCCAGCAACCATATAATTTAAAGTACCTATTAATTATTAGCATGGCACAAAGGCTAATACTCTAATAGTTAATTTCTGCATTAAAACGGCACCTGCAGTTGTTTGCGAGCTGCTTTGAGCTGCTAGTGTTTGATTTTTTGTCGTTCATAGCTGAACACTGAGTTTAAAAACCTGTGTTCAGCTTGGTGTTAAAGGTAAGATTATTGGCCGTGCGGAGTTTCGGGAAAAGCTAACAGTAACTAGAGCTTAAAATTCGCTGAAAAGTTAACTCAGGTTATCAAGCCTAAAGTTAACCTTCTGAGTCCTTATAAAAGTGTTTAAAATCGCTTCTAAGCACAAAGAAATAAATTTTAAGGCATCCATCAAGACAGCATTTGATT
>NZ_JAKEVM010000316.1 GCF_022398475.1 Pseudoalteromonas shioyasakiensis
ATGTAATATAAATGATAATTATTGTTCTTTGATGCGCTTTCTAGATAGTACTATTTTAGTGAAAATTAAGAGAAGCTCATGTATTAGGCCAGTGACATTTTTCGGTTTATAATGGCGACAAGGTTTTACACATGAGTATCTTATGAAATTAATTCTTGTCATTTTTTTGCTGTTTTTTTCTAGTTTGAGTGCCGCCTCCGATATTGATCTTGAGGCCAATATGAAAAACATGGGGCTTGCTTATAAAAACTCAGTGCGAGCAACTGATTTAGCTACCTTTAATACCGCTATCGATGAATTTATTGAGTTGTTAGAGACTGCCAAAACAGCTGATTTTAAACAGCATAAAATGGCGTCTTTAGAAGGGCTTGATAAAGTTATAAATCAAGCAAAGCAAGCTAAGCAACTTGCAACGACCCGTGGCCTTGAAGCTGCAAAAGCGCCGCTTAAATCTATTGATGAGCTACGTAAGAAATACCATGAGCTACATGAGCCGCCAGGTTTTTGGGAATTGCTATTTGGTAAGTAAGTTATTGAGTTAAAATT
>NZ_JAKEVM010000317.1 GCF_022398475.1 Pseudoalteromonas shioyasakiensis
TGCGAATGCTGACATGAGTAACGATAATGCGGGTGAAAAACCCGCACGCCGGAAGACCAAGGGTTCCTATCCCATGTTAATCAGGGTAGGGTAAGTCGACCCCTAAGGCGAGGCCGAAAGGCGTAGTCGATGGGAAACGGGTTAATATTCCCGTACTTGGTATAATTGCGATGGGGGGACGGAGCAGGCTAAACAAGCATGGCGTTGGTTGTCCATGTGAAAGTGAGTAGGTTGGTGACTTAGGAAAATCCGGGTCGCTAAGACTGAGACACGAGACGAGCCACTAAGGTGGTGAAGTTGTTGATGCCATACTTCCAGGAAAAGCCTCTAAGCTTCAGATTATACCGAATCGTACCCCAAACCGACACAGGTGGTCAGGTAGAGAATACTAAGGCGCTTGAGAGAACTCGGGTGAAGGAACTAGGCAAAATTGTACCGTAACTTCGGGAGAAGGTACGCTCCTATCTGTGATGAGACTTGCTCTTTAAGCGGACGGGAGCCGCAGTGACCAGGTGGCTGGGACTGTTTATTAAAA
>NZ_JAKEVM010000318.1 GCF_022398475.1 Pseudoalteromonas shioyasakiensis
ACTGAAGATAGTTCAGTTATTATTTTCTACTTCCCTCTCGTTGCACTCCCTTTATCGCTATTACTGATCGGTGACAACTTTGTGATACCCGATATGCACCTTACGGTGATGCTCATACTCGTAGGGATCTTCACCCAAATAGGACAACTTGGGTTGACTAAGGCAATGCAGACACAAGCAGCAGGTAAAGCATCCGCTTATTCCTACATTCAAATAGTGTTCTCGATATTGCTAGGTCTTGTTCTGTTTAACGAGCTGCCATCGATATGGACTTACTTAGGCGGTGCACTCATTGTTTTAGGTGCGCTAATCAATGTCTTTGGGAAAGATCTGCGATTGCCTTTCTTACGCTCTCGCTAGAACTAAGGTTGCTAGGCTTGGCTTCGGTTATCCCGAAACGACTGGTTTAGCAACCAAACCGAAGACCATAGAATAGCGACTGCGATAATTGAACGTAACCAATAGATCAACATACGTTTTATCAAGGTATGATAAGCCGAATAAACGGTTATTGAATATGGATAACG
>NZ_JAKEVM010000319.1 GCF_022398475.1 Pseudoalteromonas shioyasakiensis
TAACTATATAAACTTTAATACGTTAGGAAAATTTCATAAGCTCGAAAGTATAAACTTGAGGAATGTAAATAACTTTGACATGTCAACCTTATCTGACTTGGTGAGCTTAAAAAAATTAAATCTTTTATCTAGCGATGTCGAAAATTTTGCCAGTATTGTAAATTTAACTAACCTAGAGAGCCTTACATTAGATAGTATTGATTCATATAGTGATAGTTTTGAGATTTTGTCTAGCTTAGAACATCTAACCACATTAAATATAAGAAACAGTGAGTTATCTGATTGGGACACCTGTCCATTAGGAAAGTTAGTTAATTTAATTCAGCTTTATTTATTTGATACAGGAATATCTAACGTTCAATTTTTAGAAAACATGCCAAAATTAGAAAGGTTAGATTTATGTTTTAATAATGTAATTGATGTTTCTTTTCTAAATAAGTGCACTGAAATAAAGGAACTTTACTTATCCTATAATTCAATATTTGACATTTCAGCTTTAAGTGGTTTGACTAAAATAAAAG
>NZ_JAKEVM010000032.1 GCF_022398475.1 Pseudoalteromonas shioyasakiensis
GCCTTACGGCGCTTTAGATCAACAAACTTTATTATGCAGCAATGCCGCTGTGTCTAAGTAGTGCATCAACTTGTGGTTCGCGTCCACGGAACTTTTTAAATAGCTCCATTGGCTCTTCACTGCCACCTTTTTCTAAAATGTTCTTTAAGAACGCTTCGCCCGTTGCTGGGTTAAAGATGCCTTCTTCTTCAAATTTAGAAAACGCATCAGCCGAAAGTACTTCAGCCCACTTGTAAGAGTAATAACCTGCGCTGTAACCGCCTGCAAAAATATGGCTAAAGCCATGTTGAAAGCGGTTAAATGCTGGCGCTTTAACAACGGCCGTTTTACTGCGCACATCATCAAGAGTTGCTTGAATGTTACATGGCTCACCCGCTTTGTAAGTATGGTGAATAGTAAAGTCAAACAGCGAGAACTCAAGCTGACGCAGCATTTGCATACCTGATTGAAAGTTCTTCGCAGCTAGGAGTTTATCTAATAACTCTTTTGGTAATGGCTCATCTGTTTCGTAATGGCCCGAAATAAAGCTCAGCGCTTCTTCTTCGTAGCACCAGTTTTCAAGGAACTGACTTGGTAACTCAACCGCATCCCATGCAACACCGTTAATACCTGCAACTGGCGCAGCATCAACTTGTGTCAACATATGGTGAATACCATGACCAAACTCATGGAATAAAGTAGTCACTTCGTTATGCGTAAACAAAGCAGGCTTATCACCCACAGCTTTATTAAAGTTACACACTAAGTACGCAACGGGGGTTTGTAATTCGCCGTTAGCACGTACTTTACGACCCATACAGTCATCCATCCACGCACCACCACGCTTGCGATCGCGAGCGTATAAATCTAAATAAAAACGACCACGTAAGGTATTGATGCTATCGTAAATTTCGAAAAAACGTACATCAGGGTGGTAAGTATCAAACTCTGTCACTTCTTTAACGCTAATACCAAATAAGCGATTTACTGTGGTGAATAAGCCACTTAAAACTTTATTAGCTGGGAAATATGGGCGCAGTACTTCATCAGAAATAGCATACTTCTCTTGCTTAAGCTTTTCGCCATAGTAAGCGTAGTCCCACGCGGCAAGTTCCTTCACACCGTGCTTATCTTTAGCGTAAGCTGTTAGCTCAGCAAGCTCTTGCTCAGCTTGTGGCTTAGACTTAGCCGCTAAATCTTCTAAGAATGAGAAAACTTGCTCTGGCGTTTCTGCCATTTTAGTCGCCAATGACATATCAGCGTAGCTGTCAAAGCCAAGTAACTCGGCAAGCTCATGACGCAGTGCAAGCTCTTCGCTCATAATGGCAGAGTTATCAAACTCACCGGCATTAGGGCCTTGATCAGAGGCACGGGTCACAAACGCAGTGTAAAACTCTTCACGTAACTCGCGGTTATCAGCATAAGTCATGATTGGTAAGTAAGATGGAAAATCTAACGTGAATACCCAGCCATCTAGCTCTTTGCTTTTAGCTGTATCTGCACCAAGGGCTAACGCAGACTCTGGTAAGCCAGCCAGTTCGCTTTCATCAGTAATATGCTTTTGCCAAGCGAGTGTGGCATCCATTACATTATTACCAAACTTAGAGGCCAGCTCAGATAAACGCGCACTGATTTCGCCATAACGCTTTTGTTGCTCAGGCTTTAAAGCAATACCTGAGAGCTCAAAATCACGCAGTGCATTAGTAATGGTTTTTTGCTGGGCAATCGTTAGTGTTTTAAATTCGTCACTGTTGTGAAGCTCGTTGTAAGCATCGTATAAACCTTGATGCTGACCAACAAACGTTGAATACTCAGATAACAACGGCAAACATTGCTCATAGGCTTCACGTAGCTCGTCGTTATTAACGACAGAATTCATATGTGATACCGGTGAAAATAAGCGTGATAACTTGTCATCAGCTTCTTCAAGCGGAAGCACCAAATCATTCCATGTGTATGATTTAGTTGCCAGTACCTCATCTATTTTGGTACGACACTCAGCAATCGCCGCTTTTAATGCTGGCACTACGTGTGCTGGTTTAATTTTAGAAAACGGCGGAAGCCCTTCTAAACCAATGAGTGGGTTATTTTCTGCAATTGTCATTTTCGTTCTCAAATTTTATGCGAAGATGATTTTGAAGTTGGGGCGAATTGATGAAATACAAGGGGCTTAACCTTGGTCTTTATTATGCTATTATCAACTTATTACTAAATCGATTAATTAATAAAGAATTATCTATTTTTGAGGACAAACTATGGCTCAGCATTTTGATTACATTGCAATTGGTGGTGGTAGTGGCGGTATTGCCTCTGCAAACCGTGCAGCAATGCGTGGCGCAAAAGTCGCTCTTATTGAAGCAAAACACATGGGTGGCACCTGTGTAAACGTGGGTTGTGTTCCAAAGAAAGTTATGTGGCACGGCGCACAAATTGCTGAAGCAATTAACGCATATGCACCTGACTACGGCTTTGATGTTGAATTAAAAAGCTTCAGCTGGGCTAAATTAGTTGAAAGCCGCGAAGCGTATATTGGCCGTATTCACCAAGGTTACAACAAGTACTTATCTAGCAATGGTGTAACTGTAATCAATGGCTTTGCTAAGTTTGTTGATAACAAAACAGTTGAAGTAAACGGTGAGCTATACACGGCAGACCATATCCTTGTTGCTGTTGGTGGTCGCCCTACTATTCCTAACATCCCAGGCGCTGAGCTTGGTATTGATTCAAATGGCTTCTTTGAGCTAGACGCACAGCCTAAGCGTGTTGCTGTGGTTGGTGCTGGTTACATTGCCGTTGAAATCGCAGGTGTACTTCATAGCCTTGGTACAGAAACACACCTGTTTGTTCGTAAAAACAAACCACTACGTACTTTTGACCCATACATTGTTGATACGCTTGTCGATATTATGGCAAAAGAAGGCCCGACTCTTCACACTGAGTGCACACCAAAAGAAGTAGTTAAAGAAAGCGATGGTAGCTTAACAATTCACTTTGAAAATGGTCACAGCCAAAACGTTGATGAAGTTATTTGGGCAATTGGCCGTACACCTACAACTGACAAGATCAACCTTGCTGCGGCAGGTGTTGAAGTAACTGAAGGCGGTTACGTTAAAGTAGACGAATTCCAAAACACCACAGCTGAAAACGTATACGCAGTTGGCGATATCATCGAAAACGGTATTGAACTTACGCCAGTAGCCGTTAAAGCGGGTCGTACTCTATCAGAGCGTTTATTCAATAAAGAATTACCTGATGATTTAAAAATGGATTACGAGCTAGTACCTACAGTGGTATTCAGCCATCCACCAATCGGCACAATTGGTTTAACAGAGCAGCAAGCGATTGATCAATACGGCAGCGATAACGTTAAAGTATATAAATCAAGCTTTGCAGCAATGTACACAGCGGTTACTCAGCACCGTCAAGCATGTAACATGATGCTAGTGTGTGCTGGCGAAGACGAAAAAGTTGTTGGCTTACACGGTATTGGCTTTACCGTTGATGAAATGATCCAAGGCTTTGCTGTTGCAATGAAGATGGGCGCAACCAAAGCAGACTTTGATGCTGTTGTGGCAATTCACCCAACTGGCTCTGAAGAGTTTGTAACGATGAGATAAACTCGCGTTGCGAGTTGCGAGTTGCGAGTTGCGAGTTGCGAGTTGCGAGTCAATTTTAAAACCTTGTGGTGCTGCCGCAAGGTTTTTTTATGCCTATGATTACAAAGTGAGGGGGAGTTGTTAAACTCAGTTAAAAGAATAAAAACGTAAACTACTTTGCAATCAATTACTTTATTCCCTGTACACCTTGTACAGAGTATCTTTCTGTTTCAAATGTTATTTGGTGCATTATTAATTAATAGCCAAAAACAAAGTCGTTCCTTGGTGCTGTTGTTTGCATTTCAAGGCTGTGTATGTGCCTTTAACCTGCTAGAAGGATTAGGTTTTTCTAGTTACTTAATCACTCCTGCATTTACATTACTGTATGGGCCTATGATTTACTTTTTTACCTTGTCGATTACAGGAAAACAGCCTTTTAAAACATCACACTACGCGGTTCACTTAATTCCTGCGGCTATTTCCTTAGCCTTTACCCACTTCACGCAAGCGATCATTTTACTTGGTTCAGTCAGTCAACTTGGCTACTTTTACTTTGCTTATTGCATTTTAAAGCGCTATCACAAACAACTTATGCATGCGCGCTCAGATGCTGAGAGCCTCAAATTAAAGTGGCTGATCAAAGCATTATTTATTTTTGCCATTATTGTCGTATTCGATTTGCTGCGTATGAATGTGCAACCAATCACGCCGCTCGATTTAAAGATGCACTGGTATTTATTAAACGAAATACTGTTACTGTTGATGTTTAGCTTTTTGTTGTTTCACACCATCAAAAATAGCTTTCAATTCGAACCAGTCACATTGCCTGAAGAACCCGAAGCTGAACAAACTGATTCGTCTGACGAGCAACTTGCACAGCAAATTTTCTCAACCATTGATAACTTGATTATTGACGAATCGCTTTATCGACAACCTAGGCTCTCACTGAACGACTTAGCAAATCAAACCGGGCTAGGTAGTAAAGAAATATCTTGGGCTATTAACAGCACAACGGGGAACAACTTTTGTGAGTACATCAACCAGCATAGAGTGAATGATGTTAAACGCGAAATAGAGCAAGACTCACCTCAAAAACTCAGCCTGATAGAGCTGGCATTTCAGGCTGGCTTTAATTCTAAATCGACGTTTAATGCCGTGTTTAAAAAAGAAACAGGATTAACACCGAGTCAATTTAAGAAGCAAACACAAAAGAATTAGCTCATAAAACAGTCAAAAAACGTCCTAAATCCTGTTTTAGGACGCTTTTTTACAACCCAATCGCTAATTTAAACAAAAAACAGCTTTGAGACTCCAGATGTACAAGCCCTATTTTTTACTACTCACATTGTGCCTATCAATAAACTTTTCGGGTTTTGCGTTAGCAACGAATCACTCTTTAGAGGTGACGAATCAAGCCTTAAAAGTGCAACCAAGTCGCGTTGGTACAAGCGACCCAATCGCTTACTTTCAATCGAAAACAGCAGCAATAGAGTTTGCTAAACAACAAAACTGGGCTCAGGTGAATAAACTCACAAAAAAGCTCATTAATGAATATCAAAATGATGGCGATACTTGGTATTTACTTGGCCTCAGTTACTTTCAATTGGCCGATTATCAAAATGCCAGCGATGCTTTGCAACGCGCACTTGCAATTGGGACTAGCTTAAAAGGCATTCCTAATGGGGCCAGTAACCCGAACGATTTAATGGTGAAAGTTGCAGAGGCATACGCAGAGCTTAATAACCAACTGCAAGCTGAGTATTGGCTTAAAAAAGCACTGGCTGCAAGATGGGATGACCGCCCAACACTAGCAGGCACCAGCTTATTTAAATCTGGTATTAACCCTCACTTTGAACGCTTTGCGCAATCGGCCAGTTATAAATCACTTGCGGGTAATAATTTGGATACTGAACTCAATCGAGATCAAAAATGGCGCGCCGATTTAGGGTTTTTAGTTGCAGAAATTAAACGTTTACACGTGGCAATGTATCAAAACATGAGCTCACAACAGTTTGCAGAAAAAGTAGCTGAGATTGATAAATCGATTCCTGAACTGACTGATCAGCAAATTGTTTTTCAGTTTATGGAGCTAATTGCATTACTTGGCAATGGTCATAATCTATTGATCCCAGCATGGGGTGAAAAAGGCAACTTTCAGCAACTACCATTTCAGTTTTATCAATTTAGTGACGGTTTATATATCACCAAAGCGAGTAGCGATTACCAACAATATGTTGGCTATAAAGTTGAGGCATTTGCCGATACACCAGCCCAGCAAGCTCTTGAGTTAACTAAGCGTGTTAATGCTCGCGATAATGAAATGCAAACCCTTTGGTTGGGTCCCTATTATTTAAGTTTGCTTGATGTGCTAAACGGGCTTGGCATTAGCAAAGGTAACGAGGTAACACTCACGCTCAGCTCACCAAAAGGCGCTATCACCACAATTACACCAGCGCTCAAATCAATGCAATTTGCAGGCTTTCCTAAGTTACCAAAACTTGCTGAACACCCCACGCTTAGATACTTAGCACAAAACAATACGCCGTTTTGGAGCGAACAAATCAAAACAAATAAATTACTGTATGTGCAATTCAATGATGTGCGTAATAGCAAAGATCTCACCCTTGCTGAATTTGCCATGCAGCTACAAGCACAAATCAAACACGATGATATTGAGCATATGGTGCTAGACCTTCGCCATAACAGTGGTGGTAATGGCTCGCTCACCCCGCCTTTGGTGGCAACGGCCGCATTTTTTAAAGTATTAAAACCACAAGGAAAGTTATTTATATTAATTGGCCGTAATACGTTTTCGGCAGGCCATGATCTAGCCGTTAAGATTGCCAATATAGTGCCAGCAATTTTTGTAGGTGAGCCATCAGGTACCCGCCCTAATGTGGCAGGTGAAGCAGGCTGGTTTAATCTACCATACAGTAAACAAACAGGCCTTATTTCGAGCCAATTCCACCAGCAAAGCCGTGCGGAAGACCATCGTATTTGGTTAGCGCCAGATATGCCAATTTCGCTTTCTGCAAAAGACTACTTTGCAGGTATCGATCCGGTAATGGATGCTGTTTTAACCATAACCAAGCAATAAACAGTGCTGGCACAAACCTTGTAACTGTTAATAAAGTAACCAGTTATAGCAAGAATTTGCTCTTGTTTACTGTGTAATTAAGTAGTTATTACGCAGTAAACAAGGCATTTTTACAAGGAGGCACTGTGTCTAAGTCTGCAATTTTATATCGCATGGTGACCGATGAGCATATTTGCCCATTCGGTTTAAAATCAAAAGATTTATTAGAGCGTCATGGCTACGATGTTGATGATCGTCATTTAACCAGCCGTGAGCAAACTGACGAATTCAAACAGCAGCATGATGTAAAAACCACACCACAAACCTTTATCAATGATAAACGCATTGGTGGTTACGATGATTTGCGCGACTTTTTTAATCTGCCCGAGGCTGGCCAACAAGGCACCAGTTACACCCCTGTTTTAGCGATTTTCGCAGTGGCCATATTACTAAGCTGCGGTTTTACTTATGCCAGTGGTGATGCTTTATTGTCGATGCAGAACCTAATGCTGTTCGTCGCATTATCAATGGCGGTATTAGCGATACAAAAGCTGCAAGATTTATTCAGCTTTTCTAACTCATTTATTACCTATGACTTACTAGCCATGCGTGTCGTGCCCTATGCCTATGTTTATCCATTTATCGAGGCGTATGTAGCGATAGGTATGGTTGCTAAGTTACCCGCCTTAGCTGTAGCACCCTTTTCACTATTTATTGGTGGCATAGGTGCGGTATCGGTTATTAAGGCTGTGTATATCGATAAACGAGAGCTAAAGTGCGCCTGTGTTGGTGGCGACAGTAATGTGCCGCTCGGCTTTATCTCTCTAAGTGAAAACTTATTTATGATAGCCGCAGGTATATGGATGCTATTTAGCTAATACAAAAACGCGAGGGATTACCCTCGCGTTCATTTTCACTATTAGTGGGGATTATTAAGCCGTACCACCCACAGTTAGGTTATCAATTTTAAGGCTTGGCTGACCCACTCCAACAGGTACGCTTTGGCCATCTTTACCACACACACCAACGCCTTTATCAAGGGCTAAGTCGTTACCTACCATCGAAATTTGCTGCATCACTTCTGGGCCATTGCCAATCAGTGTTGCACCTTTGATAGGTTGTGTGATTTTACCGTTTTCAATTAAGTAGGCTTCAGAGGCACTAAATACAAACTTACCTGACGTAATATCCACTTGGCCGCCACCAAAATTAGGCGCGAAGATACCTTTTTTTACCGAGCTGATAATATCGGCTTGGCTGTGCTCGCCACCTAGCATATAGGTGTTGGTCATACGTGGCATAGGTAAATGAGCGTAGGATTCGCGGCGCGCATTACCAGTAGGGTTAACACCCATCAAACGGGCATTTAGCTTATCTTGCATGTAGCCTTTAAGAATACCGTTTTCAATAAGCACGTTATACGCAGCTGGTGTCCCTTCATCATCCACATTCAATGAACCACGGCGATCAGCAATAGTGCCATCATCCACGACTGTACACAGCTCAGATGCCACCTTTTCACCTACTTTACCGCTAAACGCCGATGCGCCTTTACGGTTAAAGTCACCTTCTAGGCCATGGCCTACCGCTTCGTGTAGTAACACACCCGGCCAACCTGCACCTAGTACGACTTCCATGCTACCCGCAGGTGCATCGATTGCTTCTAGGTTTACTTTTGCTTGGCGAACAGCTTCTTCGGCGTATTCCATCCAACGCGGTTTGCCATCGACTAATTCTTTAAAATAGCCATAATCTAAACGCGCACCGCCCCCTGCACCACCGCGCTCACGGCGGCCGTTCTTCTCAAGTAACACTGAGCAATTTAAGCGAATAAGCGGGCGAATATCGGTGGCAAAGGTGCCATCACTTGCAGCAATTAATACTTCTTCATAAACCGCCGACATTGAGCTGATCACTTGCTCAGCATCCGGTGCTAATTGACGAATATAGTTTTCAAGTTCGCGTAGCAGGCTTACTTTGTCATCGTTGCTCATGCTTTGAATTGGTTGATGCGGTGCATACTGCTCTTTAGCAGCAACATCACTGAATACTTGAATCGTTTTGTTTTCGCCTGCATTAGCAATGCTGCGCGCTGCCGTTGCAGCTTTGTTTAACGCTTCAAGGTTAATCGCATCTGAGTATGAAAAACCGGTTTTTTCACCGCTAACAGCACGCACACCCACACCACGTTCAACGTTGTATGAGCCTTCTTTCACTAAGCCATCTTCAAGCACCCAAGATTCGTGGTGGCTTGATTGAAAATACAGATCGGCATAGTCAACTTGATGTTGATGAATAAAAGCGAGCGTTTTTTCTAATTCTTCTCTCGTAAGTTGGCTGTCATGTAATAAATGCTGTTCAACCGTGTTCATAATAAATGCTCTCTAAATCGTTGCTGAGACTGCACAGGCATGTCTTGGCGAATTGTATTCAAGCGGTTTAAATCAAGCTCATGGCTGATAAACCCAGTACCAGAGGCAAGCTCACTGAGCGTTTCTCCCCATGGTGAAATAATAATGCTGTGACCATAAGTGTGGCGGCCATTCTCGTGCTCGCCCCACTGTGCTGCGGCAACCACATAACATTGTGTTTCTATTGCCCGCGCAGCTAATAAAATATGCCAATGAGCAGCACCGGTAACGGTGGTAAAGGCACTGGGCACTAAAATAAGCTCAGCCCCTTGACGCTGCATGGCGGTGAATAAGCCACTGAAACGTAGATCATAACATACTGCTAAGCCAATTTTACCAAATGGCGAGTCGACCACCACAATATCGTTGCCTGCTTGCGTCGCATCAGACTCTCGGTAACTGCGCGTAGTGTCGGCAACATCCACATCAAATAAGTGAATTTTATTGTACTGCGCAACCACATCGCCTTGGTTGTTAAATAAAAACGAGGCAGCTAAATACTTACCATTTTGCTGTGAAACAGGCAGGGTTCCAGCAGCTAACCAAATATCATGTTGCTTACATAAATCAGCAAGCTTCGCTTTATATGACTCACTTTGCAGACCTAATTCATAACTTGCTTGGCTTTGCTTACTAAAAATCAAAAAGCTTTCAGGTAAACACACTAGCAATGGCCGAGTTGCAGGTAACTGATTCAATGTCTGTGCTAAAAAAGCGAGGTTTTGCTCAGCATTCATGCTTGAGCACATTTGCACAGCAGCAACCTGTGGTTGAGGGTTAGCCTTCATTGTTATCTAAACTCACTGAAGATGCGGCATCTTTTAATTTTAGTTGCGTCGACGACTGCGGCTGGCTTTGCGCGGCTTGCGGTAACGTCACTTCACGGCTCTTACGATCTACTTCTTCAACGACAGGATCGTTCATACTACCTGTTACTTTGAAGTTGATCTCTGAGATCACCCGCGCCGAATGAATCACTTTATCGATTGCCAGCGCTGCAAGACCACTTACCGGGTTTACCATCCATGCCACAATCACTGGAATACTCGACGTCACCTGCGGCGCAACCGCTAGGTCGTAATCAATTTCAAAGGTGTTTAAGTTTGTATGGCCTTTAATCGTTAGATCGGCAGGCACACCATCAAGCTTGGTATCTTGAGTGTAAGCTATGCCCTTTTCTAGCTGCATGGTGCCTTGCATACTGTTATAGAAAAAGCCTTTCGAGAATACATCTCTAAAATCGAGTTTCAGCTTACGCACTAACGAATCTAAACTCAGTAAAGAGAATACTCGCGCACCGCCATCACTGATCTCAGCAAGGTGCCCTTCACCTAAACGCCAATCTAATTCACCAGCTAAACTTGGTACGTCAAAGCTATAAGGTGCGCCTTGCCATGCAAGATCAAACTTAATATTGGCATCTGAATCTTTTACTGTGGTGGTGATATCAAACTCATCAAATAACTCGCCAATATCGTCACTTTGTAAGTTACCACTAAAGCGTGTTTGCCCATCAGCAAATTGTCCTTTACCACGTAATACGTGGTCGCCTTTGTCGATGACCAGCTCAGTAAACAAGAGTTTATCGTTCTCCCCAACTAAGCTGCTTTTAATTTTATCAAGCTGATACTCAGCCACTTTACAATCTTCACAGTTAAACTCGATGGCTGGGACTCGGGTTAACCAGCTTAAATCTTCTGGTTCAGCGTCTTGCTCTGTTTGTTCTGTGGCTTCGTTAAAATTAATACGCAGGTAGTCTGTAAAAATTTGAATTGGTCTGCGCGTTTCACCGGTTGGAATAAGCGCGTCGGCACGTAATTCTTTGGCATTTAGCTTTAGCTCTAAATCTGATTGCTTTGGTGCTAAGCGAAATTCAAAATCATTAAAGTCGATATTGTGTAGTGCTAGTTTGTTAAATTTACCCGTTACGTTATTGAACGCAGGCATCACACTTGGCGCATCAGACTTAACTTTGGTAAGCGCAATAATTTGATCAATTAAGCCAAACCAAGGCACTATTTCGGTTTTTGGTAAATCGATAGATACCGCAAAACCTTCACGATTAAGCCCTAAATCTTGCGCACCTAAAATTAAATGGGCATTACTAAATTTCTTTTCACCGTTATCTAAGATCGCATTAAAGAATAACTGCTCATCAACATTAGCGGTGATCAAGTTCGAAATACGGTCGCCCTGTACCACTGCGGTTAATGGCCATTTCTGCTCTGCGCTTTTGCTATAAGGTGCAGGCAGCTTGCTGGTTACACCGATTAAATTACCACTCACATCAGCGCGGTAATTAAAGTCATTTGGTAAAAAGTTAAGCGACACATTAATATCAACATCACTTTGACCGCTTAAGTAACCGGCCAGTAAACCATGAGCTTGTTCAATTAAAGGCTCAGCTTCAAGGCCCAGCTTTACCTCAATTTCAGCGCGATAGGTGTCAGCCACATTTTCACTGTTGTAGTTTGCTGTGAGTGGCATGCCCATCCAATCTGCTTTGGCATTTTTTAAGTCGATTTTATCGTTATTAAACTTAACAATACCGGTCATGTGATTAAGCGTGATACCTGGTTGTGCAAGGTAAACCGGAATATTGGCCAATTCAACTTCACCAATCGCATCAACATGACCCGAACGTAAATTTACTAACAACTCAATATCGGCCGTCGCTTCGCCTTGTGGTTGCACAACTTCAAAAACACTCGCCAAAGGTTTAGCAAGCGGAGTCGCCGTAAAGAACGGGTTAAGCTTATCGCCATGAGCTCGTTTATTAATGGCAACTTTTAGGATATCTGCATTCATTAAATCAGCAATACTGACATGAACACTCTCCCCCAAAGGGAGGTTAACCAGCTTGCCCGACTTGCTATAGATATCCATGCGCTCATTTTCAAAATGTAAAATGACGTTAGCATCTTCAACTTCTGGCCAGCTTGGTGAAAACTTATATTTAGCGTTTTCAACATTCGCTAACACTTCAAATTGACCTTGCTGCTCTTTGAACGGGAACCCTTTAAATGGCCCCGAGAACAGCACTTGAGCTTTATTAACTTCACCGCCCTTAATTGCGCCATTAAGGTAATTAACCAGCTTTTCGCTCATTACAGGTAACGGGAAATAATGCCCAGCGACTTTGGCATCAGGGGCATAGGCTTCAGCATATAAATCTAACCGCGGTTCATCGGTCAGGCTGAGCATCATCTCAGCAGCCACAGTAACTTCGTCGTTATCAAGCCAGATATTATCGCTACTAATGCGCCAGCCATCATCGTAATGGTGAAGGTCGAGCTCTACATTTAATTGATTGTAGGCAATATCTTGGCTAAAGCTGCCGTTCGTTAGCAGTTGATTGTTCTCGCCATATAGCTGAATTCGCCCAGCTGATTGATTAATTAAGCCATCAACACGAATCGCCTGACCGCCAGGAATGCCCTGCAGCGACAGCCAATTGATTTGTTCGCCCTGAAACCAAAGTTGCCAGTTATCCTGCTGACCCAACTCAAGATAGGCATCACTTAACTGACCATTGGGTTGACGGGCTAAAAACGGGGCAAGTACTTCAAAGTTACTTAACTGTGATAACTTTGCCAGTAATGCAAAATCAAATTGCTTTAACCAAATTTGGCTTTTATCGCCAAGTTGAGCTTCAAACTGTAAGGTTGGCCATTGTTTTAAATCACTTTCAAAGGTGAGCCCGGTGCTTTTTAAGCGCCAGCCATTTTGCTTAGGAAATAAATGAAAACCACCTTCGCTTAAACTGATTTGGTGTGCTTCTTGGTTTTGTTGCCAATTGATAAAGCTCGGTAGCCACTGCACTTTTACATCGCTGATCAGGCCTTTTTCAAGACTAAACCACGTTTGTAAATTGATGTCTGAAGTAAGCTGCTGCTTGTCAGTATTAATATATTGCGCCAGCCACTTAGATACATCAACGTTCGCTGCTTGCACATAGATATCGCCAGCCATGGTTTCGAGGGTCGAACCATTCAGCGCCATGCGGGCGTCAAAACTACCAACAGAAATTCCCGGTAAGGCTAACGTGCCTGAGCCTTGATGTTGCTCTGGGGTATTTTGCCAGACAATATTTTCGAGGATCAGCTTGCGCTCTTTACCATCATTGAGGGTAAAATTAAGGCTACTGTCTTGCACCGCAAAGTGACCAGTTTCACCAAGGAATAAGCCTTCGATTAGTTCTTTTTGCTCAAAGTTGCTGGTTTGCTGGTTATTCCCCAAATCAAGCATAGTGGGTAAATCAACATCAGCATGAAAACCATTGATCACAAAGTAGTTAGATTTAAGCTGACGGGTTTTTACTGACTCCCATAAATTAACTTCAAGGCTTGCTTTATCAATGGTGAGTGCAATCGGCGAGGTTTGGTTATCTTCAAAAGAAATATCTTCGATGACTAAGGCAGGACCTTGGCCATGCCAACTGGCTGAGATTGAGCCAATCGCTAAATTTACATCAAAGCGTTCATACAAAAACGCTTCAATGTCATCTTTATAATCATTTGCGTATGGCAGTGAATACTTTACCACAGAGACAATAACGGCCAGCAGTACGAGAGTAATAGCAAATACTTGCCATAACTTACGTAAACAATAAAAGCAGACCGTTTTTGCCTTCATTACATCATTACCACATCAAACTGTTCTTGGTTATATAAACTCTCTGTTTGAATACTGACTTGCTTACCGATAAATAGTTCCAGCTCAGCAAGGTTGTGATACTCATCGTTGATCAATGCTTCGCTTACCGAAGGAGCTGCGTAAACCATAAACTTATCAGCTGCATAAGCACGGTTTACCCTAACGATTTCACGCAAGATTTCGTAGCAAACCGTTTCGACTGTTTTTTGCGAGCCGCGCCCTGAACACGCAGGACACACATCACAAAGAATGTGCTCTAAGCTTTCGCGGGTCCGTTTGCGGGTCATCTCTACTAAGCCTAGTGCAGATAAGCCGTTTATGTTGGCTTTTGCACGATCTTTTGCAAGTGCAGACTCAAGTGAGTGCAAGACTCGGCGTTTGTGCTCATCGCTAACCATATCGATAAAGTCGATGATAATGATGCCGCCTAAATTACGTAAACGTAGCTGACGAGCAATTGCTGAGGTCGCTTCGATATTAGTATTAAAAATGGTCTCTTCGAGGTTACGATGGCCAACAAACGCGCCGGTATTTACATCAACGGTTGTCATCGCTTCGGTTTGGTCGATAATTAAATAACCTCCCGATTTAAGCTCAACTTTACGATGTAGCGCTTTTTGGATCTCGGTTTCAACATCGAATAAATCGAAAATAGGTCGCTCACCCGGGTAGTATTCTAATGCTCCCGATAACAGCGGCACAAATTCTTCTGTAAATTCTTTAAGCTCTTGATAGGTTAGTTTTGAGTCAACACGAATACGCTCCATGTCTTCACCTACGTAGTCACGTAGAGTTCGAAACGCCAGTGTTAAGTCTTCATGCAAGATGCTTTCTTTACTGGTTTTTTTGCGCTTAGTGACGATTTTTTGCCACAGTTTTTTTAAGAATTCCGCATCGTGACGTAGCTCAGCTTCCGACGCCCCTTCTGCTGCGGTACGAACAATAAAGCTGCCGTCATCATCACCATATTCGGCAACAATTTTCTTTAAACGCGAACGTTCTTCTTCGGTTTCAATGCGCTGGCTTACACCTACGTGTGTTGCATCTGGCATAAACACTAAATAACGAGAAGGAATAGTGATATCAGTTGTTAAGCGCGCGCCCTTGGTTCCTAGCGGGTCTTTAACCACTTGCACCATGATATGTTGGCCTTGGCGCACAAGCTCACGAATATCTTGTACTTTTTTGATTGGCTGCTCATCAACGCCTTCTACAATTGAGGCACTGTTTACAATGTCTGATGCATGTAAAAAGGCGGCTTTCTCTAAGCCAATATCGACAAACGCAGCCTGCATACCCGGTAATACACGGCTGATTTTACCTAAGTAAATATTGCCCACAATCCCAAGGTTGCCAATACGCTCTAGTTGGATTTCTTGCAGTACGCCATTTTCGATAAGCGCAACGCGACTTTCGCTCGGTGTAACGTTGATCAGTAATTCGGTGCTCATGTTACCCTCTTAAAAATTCGTTTAATAACTGCTCTGTCTCATATAAAGGTAAGCCGACAACCGCAAAATAGCTACCCGAAAGGTGACTAACAAAGCGGCCACCTAAGCCTTGAATGCCATAACCACCGGCTTTATCTTGCGGCTCTCCACTATGCCAGTAGGCATCAATTTCAGCATCGCTGAGCGGTTTAAATGTAACATCGGTGACAACAAGGCAGCTTTTTACTTGCTCACTATCAGCAATTGCCACAGCCGTCATCACTTGATGAGTTCGGCCAGATAAGCGCTTCATAGTGGCGGTAAAATCAGCTTGGTCTAGCGGCTTACCGAGTGCGGTATCATCAATGACAACCACGGTATCGCTGCCAAGTACTGGTCGGTCACTATAACCCATTGCAACGCCCGATTGCGCCTTGAGTCTGGCAAGACGCTCTACATAGTCGCGCGGGGCTTCGTTTGGGAATTGGCTTTCATCTGCATCAACGCTAAATTGAGAAAACTCAACGCCAAGTTGGCTGAGCAACTCTTTTCGGCGCGGTGATGCAGACGCCAAATAAATTGCGGTTTGCATTATCTAATCCTGAAATGACGGCGATATTTACGCAAAATTAAGAATATCCACCACCAACAAAGCATGCCGGTTAGTACTGGCCACATATAATGCGGGCTAAAATAAACGCCCATTAAAAAGTGGTTAAGCCAAAACTGCATGAGGTGGTAAAGCGTTAAAAACAAAGCAATTAAAATGCTTTGCTGCCATAAAGAAAAGTTTCTAATTTTTTGGAAATTACTCGCAGTGATAAATATACACACTGAATAAGTCAGTGAGTTCACACCGAGTGGCGAGCCTGATGCAAGGTCCATTAATAAACCAACCACCCAAGCTGTGCCAATATTTAAACGGTGTGGCACCGCTAACGACCAATACATTAATACCATTAACACCCAGTCTGGGCGGTATGGTTCAAACGAAATCGGTAACGGCATTAATGCCATTACCAATGCAAAGAAGATACTGATAGCAATCAGCAAAAAGTGACGACTATTCATTGCTGATGCTCTCCTGCTGATTACGCCACAGCACAACCAATAAGCGAATACGGTCAAGTTGCGCAATTGGCTCAGCATAAACCTGCGCAAAAGGACGCCCTTCATCACGGTTAATTTCGGTCACTACTGCAACCGGATATCCCTCAGGGAAGGTGCCACCAAGGCCTGACGTAACCAAGATATCGCCAATGCGAACATCAAGGCTATGTGGTACATGCGAAAGTTTTACCACGTTGATTTTGCCAATCCCCTCAACCACGGTACGCACATCGTTACGTAAAATACGCACAGGTGTAGCATGAGTTGTATCTGTCATCAGTAGTACACGCGAGGTAGTTGAACCCACTTGAGTGATTTGCCCCACTACCCCCATTTCGTCAATCACAGCTTGGCCTTCGCTTAAGCCATCCGTTGTACCACGGTTAATAACCACTTGGTGGCTATACGGGTTTGAATGAACAGAGAGAACTTGTGCAATAATCTTACGGTTTGATTGCTTAGCCGATGAACCGAGTAAAGCGCGTAACTTATCGTTTTCACGAGATAAAAATGACAGTTGTTGTAGTTGTTCGCTTTGTAGTAACTGCTTCTTTTTAAGTGCTTCGTTTTCGGTTAAAAGCTGTTCGCGGGTATGAAGGTTCTTTGCGCCAATACTAAATAACTCATAGGGCAAGTTGGCAAGGTAAATAAGTGGGCTAACTAAAGTGTTTAGGCTGGTGCGGATTGTTGTACCACCTTGAGTGTAGCGATCGCCTACTATCAGCACGACACTCAAAAGCACTGCGACAAAAAGTCGCAGTTGCAAAGAGATGGTACGACCAAAAAGTAACTTCATTAGTCGTAGCTAAATACGTCACCACCGTGCATATCAATCATTTCTAGTGCCTTACCGCCGCCACGTGCAACACAGGTTAATGGATCATCAGCAACCACAACTGGAATACCAGTTTCTTCCATTAATAGACGGTCTAGGTCTTTTAATAATGCACCACCACCGGTTAATACCATACCGTGAGCAGAGATATCAGACGCAAGCTCTGGTGGAGATTGCTCTAATGCAACCATTACCGCGCTCACAATACCCATTAATGGTTCTTGCAGTGCTTCTAAGATTTCGTGTGAGTTAAGCGTGAATGAACGCGGTACACCTTCAGCAAGGTTACGACCACGTACTTCAATTTCAATTGGCTCGTCTGTTTTGAAAGCAGAACCAATTTGGTGCTTAATGTTTTCAGCTGTCGCTTCACCAATTAAGCTACCGAAGTTACGACGTACATAGTTGATGATAGCCTCATCAAATTTGTCACCACCAATGCGTACAGATGAAGAGTAAACCACACCATTTAATGAAATAATGGCAACTTCAGTTGTACCACCACCGATATCAACAACCATTGAACCGGTTGCTTCAGATACTGGTAGGCCTGCACCGATTGCCGCAGCCATTGGCTCTTCGATTAAATATACTTCACGAGCACCAGCACCCATAGCAGACTCACGAATAGCACGTTTTTCTACTTGCGTTGCACCACAAGGCACACAAATAAGAACACGTGGGCTTGGGCGCATAAAGTTGTTGTTATGCACTTGCTTGATGAAGTGTTGCAGCATTTTTTCAGTAACGTAGAAATCAGCAATAACGCCGTCTTTCATTGGGCGAATTGCTTTAATGTTACCCGGAGTACGACCTAACATTTGCTTAGCTTCGGTACCTACAGATGCTACGCTCTTAGGGCCACCAGCACGCTCTTGACGAATAGCAACAACTGAAGGTTCGTTTAATACGATACCTTCTTCTTTTACATAAATTAGGGTATTGGCTGTACCCAAGTCGATCGATAGATCGTTTGAAAAAATACCACGGAGTTTTTTAAACATGAGGCTGGATGACCTTTGAAAATTCGTTCTTATACTAGCTGCTCTCACTCTATCATGCTAATCATGAAAAAGCGCAACTGCTTTAATTAAAATGCTAAAAAAGGAAGCATCCATTGCTTCCTTTTTAAATTCTTATCGTTCGCGTACTAAACGGAAACCGATATAGTTTGCACGAAAATCTGGCGCTAGGATTAAGCGCGTTGATACGCGTGCTAGGCTAGGAGCAAAATTCCATGCACCGCCTCGAACAGCCACATCAGACTGTCCTGACTTTTTGTTTGTCCATTCCCACACATTACCTACTGTATCGTATAGGCCAAATGCGTTAGGAGAAAACGACCCTGTTGGTGCAGCGCTCTTGTTTGACCATTCGCTACCACACCAGCCACAGTTCGCTAAATTTTTACCAATTTCGTTACCCCAAGGGTATTCAGTTTCTTTACCTGCACGTGCAGCGTATTCCCACTCAACCTCATTTGGTAAACGAAACAGCTGGCCTGTTTGACCCGATAACCAATCAGCATACGCTTTGGCATCGTTGTAAGTTAAACAAACCGCCGGAAAATCACTTTCTTGATCAAAGCCTGGGTTGCGCCAGTTTAAGGTTGCTTCCCACACTGGTTCGCCATTTAAGTAATACGCACAGCCGCGATCTTTTTCTGCTTCTGTTTTATAGCCGGTATTCGCAACGAATTGCTCATACTCACCAACGCTTACTTCTTTGCTTTGCATTGCAAATGAGTTAGCAATGGTTTTTTCTACCACTGGGCGCTCATTCGCTAACCCATTGCCGTTAATGTCACCCATCTTAAATTTACCAGCGGGAATAACTACAATGCTGGCAGAACTGGTTTTATTAACAATACTTGCAACAGGTGCTGTTACAGGTTGTTCTGGTGCCGCAGTCACTTCAGCAACAACAGGCTCTGGCACTTTAACTAGGTTTGCATTAATGGTTTGTGCTTTACGCAGATCAATTCGCGCTTTATAGCTTTTGTAGCCACGTTTGCGAATTTCAATATCATGAAAACCTTTTGGTAATGATGTCGTTAACCTAGTTGCACCATAGCTAACACCATCAATAAACACTTCGTCGTCATAAACATTTGAACGCAGTGTTAATTCAACCATTTTAGATTTTTTTAGATCAGGTAATGGTTCAACCTTTATTGGCTTTTTTACAGAATAATCACTTACTGGTTGCTCACTCATACGTGAAACCGATACCACCTGCCCATTATCCTGAGAGTCACTGAATGTTAACTGACTATCTGAATAGGTAGTGCCGTAGCTTGGCTGAAAGTTACCAGCCAGTGGCGTGCCATAGTCAGCACAAAAACGATTATCTAAGTTAAGTAAGCTACATAAACGGCTGCTGTTTACATCACCGCGCATCGTCACACTTAGGTTAACGTTGTAGTTACCTTGACCACTGAACGCGCTGTTCACGACATGGCTACTTAAAATCTTAACTTGTGCACCAGCAAGGTTACGTTTTGGCTCAACTAAACGTTCTTCAGTTAAGTTAGCAAAAATCTGGTCTACAAAACGTTTAGTGGCTTTTTGTAAGCCCATTTGTTGGCCACGTTGTTCACAGGCAGCAAGTGTTTCGGTGCGCTTACAGTTAATCGTGTGATTAACCTCTAATGTGCCTTCACGCGTGAATTCATTACGTAAACGCTCAACACGTGCCGTTGCTAACTGCTCTTTTAAACTTTCTAAGGTGTTTAACTGGGTGTGCTTTGATACACGAATTTGCTCAATGTCTTTTCTATGTGAAGCAATTGCCGCCAATTGCATCGAAATATCATCTTTGTTTTGTTTGTGATCAACCACAGCTTTTTGATAGCGCGACTGCGCATTGCTGATATCAAGAGTTGGGTCATCAATAAGTCGGCGGTACATCTCGTTCATTGCATCTAGCGCTTGGTTTTTTTCTTTATCTAGCTCAGTTGAGCGGGCGCGCAATAATTCGAGTTGTTTTTGTAACTGACTTTCTTCTTTTAGGTGTTTTTCGAGGATTAAGGTCGAGTTATCGTATTCGGCTTGTTTTTTACTGATCTCTGATTCAATGCCAGTTACCGTAGCAGTATCTTGTGCAAATGCACTAGTTGCTAGCAAACTAACTGAAATTAACAGAGATAAAGGAGCAATTCGCATATATTCCATTCCCAAAAAGCGGCAATTATTTGGTCATTATTATTTTTTATAATTAAACTCTTATGCTATGTACTTGCAAGGCAAAACACAAGCTTTGTTCAATTATTATCTGAGTTTACATCTATTACCTTAGTTGATGCCAGTAAATAACAAAATCATTTGAGTTTAATTGACTAATTTCTATCTGTAAGACGATTTTGCTACAATAAGACGTGTTTTTTTACGAAAATTAATGCCGTGAATAGTTCTTTTGAATCACCAGTACAAACAATTCATCACCCCTTATTAGCTGCACGTAAAATTCAGTTGAGCATCAAGCGAGATGATCTTATTCATCCGCAAATTAGTGGCAACAAATGGCGTAAGCTAAAGTTTAACTTAGATGTTATGCAGCAACAGGGTAAATCTGAGCTACTCACTTTTGGTGGCGCGTTTTCAAATCATATTCATGCCACGGCAACTGCAGGTAAACTATTTGGCTTTAAAACCCACGGTATTATTCGCGGCCCTGAGCTAGACGAAGCAAATCCAACACTCAACTACGCAAAGCAATGCGGTATGAGCTTACACCCAGTAAATCGAATTACTTACCGCTTAAGGCACGACCAAACGTATTTAGCACAGTTACAAGCGCAGTTTCCGAATGCCTACATATTGCCAGAAGGCGGCACTAACACAGCCGCACTTTTAGGCTGTAAAGAATTAGCGCAAAGCCTACCAAGCTCTGATGTGATTGTTTGCCCAACTGGTAGTGGCGGCACACTGGCAGGTTTAATCGAAGGTGCACCACAACACACAAAGCTGTTAGGTGTCGCAGTACTGAAGCAAGCGCACTACTTAATTGATGAGATAAAGCAGCTAAGTAATAAAGCAAATCAACAACAAAACTGGCAGCTGCTTTGCGACTTTCATGATGGTGGTTACGGAAAGTTTAGCGATGACTTGTGGCAATTTTGCCAAACCTTTAGTGAGCAACACGCAATCCCGCTTGAACCAATCTACAGCGGCAAAATGCTCTATGCCGTTTGGCAATTAATAGAGCAAGGTTACTTTAGTGAAGGAACGCATATCATTGCAGTTCATACTGGTGGGCTACAAGGGTTAGATGGCCTCAAGTACCGTGGCCTCATTAACTAACTATAGGGCGTAATATCCGCCAGCTTTTGTAATGGCTCGGCAAAGTAAAAACCTTGAGCAGCAATGACACCTAGGTTTTTTAAGGTCGCAAGTTCGTTCTGTGTTTCTACTCCAACCGCATAAACAGGAAAGTTTAACTCAGTACCTTTAGTAATTATTTGCTTAACCATTTTTTGCTGTTGGGTGTTGGTGTCAATATTGTGGATCAGCTCAAAAGCCAACTTAATACAGCATACGTTTTTGATGCCTTTATACGTTGCCAAGTGCTCTGCAGTACGCACATTATCAATAACAATGCCTGCAGAAAGTTTTTCTAAACATTCAAACTGTGCACTGAGCTTTTTATGCTGTTTTAAATAATCATCTTCGCTTAGTTCAAATTGCAGTTTATCTGCGCTATTAAACCCTTCCATTTGCTGTTTAAACCACAGCCAAAACTCGTCATTAAACCAGTTCATTGCGTGTAAGTTTATACTCACCGTTAATGAGCCCGTTTCGTTCAGCAGCATTTTCTTCACTTGAGAAATCACAGTTTGGTCCAATAACAAGACATCTTTTTTACTGCTCATGTGAGGAATAAAATGCCGAGCTGCAAGCAAGCCTAAACTCTTGTGGCGAATACGGATCAACGCCTCATGCTGTAAAATATCACCTGTTTGTAAGTCGAACAAAGGCTGAAAAAACAACATGAAATGTTTTTTCTTTATGTACTCAAATAGGTGTTCTTTACTATCAGCGAGCATGCTTGACTGCGTATGACCAAAGGGTAAGCGATGAATATGCTGCCAAGCGCTTTGTTTCGCCAGTGCTAATGCTGATTTAGTAAGCTGATAAACCACTGCCTGATCAGCCCCTGCGCGGTAATTACACACACCAATTTTTATATCAGCGCGAGATAAGTCACTACGATAATTTAAACAAGCTTGATAAATAACCTGATGTAATCGCTTAGTGTATTTATCAACTTCGGTGGCAGGCACACTGTTTAGGGTCACAGCAATACCACCCGATGGCAATAATTTAACAGAGCGATTTACAAGTTCACCAAACCCTTTTGCTATAACTAACTTAAAGTAATTATCAACGTCGAGGTTAGCAGGGAAAGGGTTCTTCCAAAAGAATAGCGCAAACAAATGGTTATAGTTTGTTGGTACACCATACAAAATATTTAAATCCTGATGACCTAAAGGTTTAGGTGGTGCAACTTTCTTGGCTGTAACCTGGGTGTTTAATTGTTCAAATGGTTTGCTCAGCGGTTTTTCTGCTATTGCTAATTGCTTGAACATTTTTTTCCACCAGCGGAAACCCCAGTACCCAGTGCCAAGCAATATTAAATTTAGGAAAATAAATAAGTGACTTTCGACCAACCAAGAAGGCCAATGAAATAAACGTAAGTTAACCGTTTTATAGCTAAACACCTCTTGCTCTAAGTCGATAAAGTTTGCAAAGTTATGTGGTACATCACTGGCACTCATTGCAAAACCTTGGCTTTTAACTAAGGTAGCAATAATATCTTGCGAGGCAATCGGGTCGAGGTTTAACTCATACACTTGCTTGGCAAGCTCAGTACCGGTGCGATGAACTTTGTCGTGCAACACATCACTTAAGAAAATATTAAAAACAACTAATAGCAAAAAAGCGGCCGCCACATAGATGGCCACCGGTTGCTTTATTTGTGAAGCTAAGTCTCGTTTCATTTCACAGGTTAGTTGCTTAAACATATACAAAGTGTTGTTCAAGAACCCTATAAATACAAGGCTGCAGGGCGATTTAAAGCAATATCAGAAATATCCTAGAACCAGCGCTGTCAAAAGTTTTGTAATTTTAAACACCTAGCAAAAACAGTTAATGAGAATTATTTTGTAACTGGCAAACTGCTACTTAAAGAGTAGTAAGAAAGTTTGCAGTGCTAAAGTTTCTCAAAATCAACGCAGTTACTAATCAACTTTAAACACATTTAGGGCATCGGATGTTTTTTGCTGTGCATTTTCTAAATCTGTAATTAACTTCTCAAGTAACGCTAACTCGTTTTGAACATCATGCATGTTTGAAGTGATATTTTCGCTTGCTTTGCTCGCTTCTTCAGCAAGCTGACTTTGCGATTCAATTGCATCGGATACCGTATTTGTTTGGCTACTCACATCAGCAATATTCGCTGTTAACGTATCTATATTCGATAACGCTTGTTCACTATTATCACTGACCATTTGCGTTGAGTCAGAGGTATTTTCCATATACACCTGCAACTGCTGAACCTGCTGTTTTATATCATCAAGTACTGAAGATATTTCAGATGTAGAGTCTTGGCTACGTGTAGCTAAACCACGAACCTCATCGGCTACAACAGCAAAGCCACGGCCTTGCTCCCCTGCCCGAGCAGCTTCTATTGCCGCATTCAATGCAAGTAAATTAGTTTGCTCTGCAATGCTCGAAATCGTATCGAGTACAGATTGAATACTGCTTGTTTTAGCACTTAGGGCATCTGATTGTTCATGGGCTTGCTGTATTAACTCTGACAACGAGCTAATACTTGCTTTATTCCTACCAATAATTTGTTTAGTACTTGCAGATAGATCATTCGCCTTTATGGTGTTTTTTGAGCTTTCTTCTGCAGATACTGCTATTTGCTCTATCTGGCTATATAGCCTAGTGAAGTTGTCATGCAATGTTGCGGTCGTTGAATTAATATTTTCAACACGCTCAGATAGCTCTTTAGCAAATGTGATTAATGACCGAACACTGGATTCACTGGTGTTATTAGCTTGCTGAACTTGCCTAATTAAATCGGTAAGCGCATCGACGAGCTCATCAACGCTTCTGGAGATTGCACCAATTTCATCACTCGAATTATCGTTAATTCTCACCGCTAAATCATGGCTGGTAGCGATAGTGCTAATCACATCTCTAACCCTAGTTACTTTTCTCGCCAGCGACTTAATAACGAATAACCCAAAAGCAAAGAACAAACCTATAAGAATAATGGCAAAGCCACTCGTGACATAAACAGTAGTATTTGCACTACTACGACTTTGCTCAATCAGCGACTCTAAAGCTTGCTGCTTATTTAGAATATGCTTACGGACCTTACCTATTAACTCAGTGGACTGAGCAAACCAATCTGCTGGTGTTGGATAGCTTAAAGATAGCTCACCACTTTCTTGATTAAGCTTTTCAACAATGCTTTTTACATCTTGATAAGTTTGTGAGTTGGTCAATTCTGCTAGCCATTTTTTATCAGCATCACCTGTAAGTGTTAAAGAAAGCAAAAACAAGGTCTCTTCAATATTGTGAAAATAGCTACTGACTAAGACTTGATTACTCTCAGAAATCGATTTTGAAGATAAGACACCATTCACTTTACCTCGCACTTGCCCAAGCCTTTCCTTCAATAAAGACATTTCGACTATTGCAAGACCAGAAGCGATTGCCTCACTTTGCTTGACCTGTGAGACTCGCCTGTTGGCAACATCGAGCATAAACTTGTTTGAATCAGAATAGACCACAAACGCTTGTTTACCTTGCTTCTTGTCGACACTTTCTCTCAGCTCAGTGATTTTCTTATGTTTTGCTAATACCGCATTGAATAGTGTTGATGAAACCTTATGCTGCTGAGTGTAACGGGCAAATTTATCAAATTCTTTGTCGACCACTACACGCTGCTGTGCAACACGCTCTTTATTTTGACTATAGCCAGAGCCAATTAGGCCCGCAGTTAAGCCTCGTTCAACAGCCGTTTCGTGAGCTATCTCATCAATCATTAAAGCTTCACGTATATATACGGCATCTTTCTCAACTGTGCTTTTTCTAACAAGCGACTCATTGATCACAGTATAAGACGCTGCAAACATCACAACCAAAGCAAAAGCGATAACCGCTGCAAGCGCCTGTTGAAAACTTATCTTCCTTAAAAGTTGCATAGTTAATAATAAAGTTGTGGAATTAAGGTTCTATAAACTTAGACCAGGTTTTGAATATAGCCAATTCGGCTAACCAACTTGCTTTTAGATTAAGCATTAACTTTCGCACATAAAAAAGCCCCGCTAATGCAGGGCTTCTTAAAAACTAATTACACAGTTTTGTCTTTGTCTAGAACGGGATATCGTCATCAAAGTCGATTGGTGGTTCCATTGGGTTTGATGCGCCGCCTTGTGGTGCATTTTGTGGCTTAGGAGCAAAACCGCCTTGTTGAGGTGCGCTGCTTTGCTGCTGACCATAACCGCCACCATATTGGTTATTGCTTTGTTGTTGTGGTGCAGATTGCTGTTGTGGACGCTGTTGCTGCTGTGCTGGCGCAGACTGTTGCTGTGGAGCATAGCTATTATTGCTTTGTGATTGCTGTGCACCACCGCCGTAACCGCCACCTTGTTGTTGACCACCTTGGTAACCGCCTTGTGATTGACCACCTTGATAGCCTCCACCTTGCTGTTCACCACGACCGCCTAACATTTGCATTTGACCGCCCATGTCTACCACGATTTCTGTAGTGTACTTTTCTTGGCCTGATTGGTCAGTCCATTTACGCGTTTGTAAACGACCTTCAATGTACACTTGTGAACCTTTACGAAGGTACTCACCAGCAACTTCTGCTAGTTTGCCAAATAACACGACACGGTGCCATTCAGTACGCTCTTGCATTTGCCCTGTGTTTTTATCTTTCCAGCTATCTGTCGTAGCAATGCTGATATTCGCTACGCCATTGCCATTAGGCATATAACGTACTTCTGGATCTTGGCCTAAATTACCAACCAAGATAACTTTGTTCACACCGCGTGCCATGGAACTTCTCCTATAAAACGTTAGATTAAACCAGCCACTTTGCGTGCTTGGTCTAGGTCAAATTCTTTATCATTAATCTTTAAATAGCTGCGATTTTCATCACAGACAACCGTTGCTTCAATTACGCCCGGTAAAGCAACAAGACGAGAAGCAAGCGCTTGTGCCTGCTGCTCTGAACTTAATTCAGTCATTAAGCTAATTATTTTACTTCTTGGTGGGACTTGCATATTCCAAGCAAGGATAAGCCATATTACCCCAACAAGTGCCGCCGCCGCAAACACTGCTTGCGCACTTAATGCTTGAGCAACGTAACCCCCTAATAAACCACCTAAAAAGGCACCAAAAAACTGCGTAGATGAAAATACTCCCATCGCAGAACCTTTCTGGTTTGCAGGGGCAATACGCGAAACAAGTGCAGGCATGGTTGCTTCTAAAAAGTTAAAAGCAATAAAGTAAACCAACATACAAATACCGATGCCAATCACCGAATCAACCCATAACGACATCGCTAGCATACTTAAAACAAGCAGCGCGATTGAGCCAATAAAGGCTTGTTTTTCTTTTTCTTTACGGATCGCCACAATCATCATTGGTGCCATCAAGAAAAACGCTAAAAACAGTACAGGTATATATAAATACCAATGGTGGTCTGCAACTAAGCCATCTTTTATAAGCTGGCCTGGTAAGGCTACAAATACGGTAGTTAATGTAAGATGAAGCAGCATCACACCAAAATCAAGGCGTGCTAATTGTGGATGTTTAATTAGTTGCTTAATATCATCAAGGGTAGCAAGTGTGTCACCTTTTGGCGCCTTATTGACAGCATTTGGCACCAAAAACAACACTATTAAAATACCTAAAATGGCCAGTCCTGCGGTAAGCCAAAATACCCCAGCAACCCCCCATGATGCAGCAACAATTGGCCCTAGTAGCATAGCAACGGCAAAGCTCATACCAATACACATACCAATAACGGCCATAACTTTCGGACGTTGTTCATCACGGCTTAAATCAGAAGCAAGCGCCAATAAAGCACTGGCAATCGCCCCCATGCCTTGTAGTGCACGCCCAAGCGTAACCATTTGCACAGACTCAGCGGTTGCAGCAATAACAGAACCAAGTGCAAACACACAAAGGCCACCAATAATCACTTTTTTACGACCAATTTTATCAGACAACCAACCCATAGGGATTTGCAGTACGGCTTGCGTTAAACCATAAGCACCAATAGCAAAGCCAATCCAAAGCGGCGAAAACCCTTCTAATTGCTGACCATAAATCGCCAATACTGGCATCAGCATAAATAGGCCAAGCATACGGAATGCAAAGACGCTCGCCAACGAAACGGCTGCGCGTTTTTCTCGAGAGTTGAGTGAAGATGCTGTCATGAATTACTGATCTTGCTGTCTATTAAAATTTGAGCGTGGATTCTACCACAAGCGAAAACTAAATAATCACCTGTAAGTGATGATTTTTTCTTTGATCAAGGATTAATCTTATCGCGTATTATGAGATACTGAAAAAATAATTAGGTAATAAAACGAGATAGCATGGAAAACATTGAAGTCCGAGGCGCCCGTACGCACAATTTAAAAGACATCAGCCTAACCATTCCCCGTGATAAGCTGATAGTTATCACTGGCCTATCTGGTTCAGGGAAATCGTCTTTAGCGTTTGATACTTTGTATGCAGAAGGGCAACGTCGTTATGTTGAATCACTGTCAGCGTATGCAAGACAGTTCTTATCGCTAATGGAAAAACCCGATGTTGATCACATCGAAGGTTTATCGCCAGCTATCTCTATCGAACAGAAATCAACGTCACATAACCCGCGTTCAACGGTCGGTACTATTACCGAGATTTACGATTACCTTCGTTTATTATTTGCCCGTGTAGGTGAGCCTCGCTGCCCCACTCACGACTTGCCACTTGCCGCACAAACTATCAGCCAAATGGTCGATACGGTTTTAGCCTTACCAGAAGGTAGCAAGCTAATGCTATTAGCACCGGTGGTAAAAGACCGTAAAGGTGAGCACGTTAAACTGCTTGAGCAACTCGCAAGCCAAGGTTTTATTCGCGCCCGTATCGATGGCGAAGTAAGTGACTTATCAGATCCACCAACTCTTGAGCTTCATAAAAAGCATACTATCGAGGTCGTGGTTGACCGCTTTAAAGTAAAAGATGGCCAACAACAGCGCTTAGCTGAATCATTCGAAACGGCCCTTGAGCTATCAGGTGGTATTGCTCATGTAGCGGCAATGGACGACTCACTCAGCGAAGACATGCTGTTTTCTGCTAATTTTGCCTGCCCTACTTGTGGTTATGCCATGAGTGAACTTGAGCCACGTTTATTCTCGTTTAACAACCCGGCGGGTGCGTGTCAAAGCTGTGATGGTTTAGGTGTGCGTCAGTATTTTGATCCAAACCGTGTTGTGCAAAACCCTGAACTAAGCTTATCGGGTGGTGCAATTAAAGGCTGGGACAAACGCAGCTTTTATTACTTCCAAATGCTGCAAGCTGTCGCAGAGCATTATCAGTTTGACCTAGAAGTGCCTTTCCAAGAACTTAGTAAAGATGCGCAAAAGGTGATTCTTGAAGGTTCTGGCAAAACTAAAATTGCCTTTAACTATCGTAACGACCGTGGCGATTTAATTACGCGTAACCATGAGTTTGAAGGCGTTTTAAATAATATGAATCGCCGCTACCGTGAAACCGAGTCAAACTCAGTTCGCGAAGAGCTTGCTAAATACCAAACAAGCCAAGCGTGTCCGAGCTGTCATGGCTCGCGACTTCGTGAAGAAGCTCGCCACGTATTTATTGGCCAAACAAACCTGCCAGCTATCACCACAATGAGTATTGGTGAAAGCATGGCATTTTTTGATGGTTTGAATCTCACCGGTCAGCGCGCCCAAATTGCCGAAAAAATCCTTAAAGAAATTCGCGACCGTTTATCTTTCTTAATTAATGTAGGCCTTAATTATTTATCACTTGAGCGAAGTGCCGACACTCTGTCAGGTGGTGAAGCGCAGCGTATTCGTTTAGCAAGTCAGATTGGTGCAGGTCTTGTTGGTGTTATGTACGTATTGGATGAACCATCAATTGGTTTGCACCAACGCGATAACGACCGCCTACTAAAAACCCTTATTCACTTACGCGATTTAGGCAACACCGTCATTGTGGTTGAGCATGACGAAGATGCTATTCGCGCTGCAGACCATATTATCGATATCGGCCCAGGTGCCGGTGTTCATGGCGGCCATGTTATTGCACAAGGTACCCATGACGATATTCTAGCCAGTAAAGATTCAATCACAGGTCAGTACCTCTCTGGCGAAAAGAAAATTGAAGTACCAGAGTCTCGTCATCAAACTACCGACAAATGGCTTGAGTTATTTGGTGCCACAGGTAACAACTTAAAGAACGTTGATTTACGTATTCCATTTGGCTTAATGACCTGTATCACAGGTGTATCAGGCTCAGGTAAATCAACGCTTATCAACGACACTTTATTTAAGCTGGCTCATACCGAGTTAAATGGCGCAACGACCGCTGAAGCGGCTCCGTACAAGTCAATCAAGGGCCTAGATCATTTTGACAAAGTGATTGATATTGACCAAAGCCCGATTGGCCGTACTCCACGTTCAAACCCTGCCACTTATACCGGTATTTTTACCGGTATTCGAGAGCTATTTGCGGGTACTCAAGAAGCCCGTTCACGTGGCTATAAGGTCGGTCGCTTTAGCTTTAACGTTAAAGGTGGTCGTTGTGAGGCTTGCCAAGGTGATGGCGTGATCAAGGTAGAAATGCACTTTTTACCTGATGTATATGTACCTTGTGATGTATGTAAAGGTCAGCGCTACAACCGTGAAACCCTCGAAGTACAGTACAAAGGTAAAAACATTCACCAAGTACTCGAAATGACCGTAGAAGATGCCCGTGACTATTTTGATAAAATTCCGGCTATTGCACGTAAACTGCAAACCTTAATGGATGTAGGCTTGTCGTATATTCGCTTAGGTCAAGCTGCTACTACCCTCTCCGGTGGTGAAGCGCAGCGTGTGAAACTGGCTCGTGAACTTTCAAAACGCGATACCGGTAAAACCTTATATATCCTTGATGAACCAACTACGGGTTTACACTTTGCTGATATTCAGCAATTATTAGTAGTACTTCACCGCTTACGCGATCACGGTAATACCATTGTTGTTATTGAGCATAACCTTGATGTGATCAAAACCGCAGACTGGATTGTCGACTTAGGCCCAGAAGGTGGCTCTGGCGGTGGTGAAATTTTAATTTCTGGTACACCTGAAGACGTTGCCGAGTGTGAGCGTTCACACACAGGAAGGTACTTAAAACCACTACTATAAAAAAGGATATTGCGTGCGTAGGTATTTAAAAATTGCAAAATGGCGCGCTAATAAACAGTTTCAACAACAGCAACGTAGCTGGCAGCCTCATAAAACGAGGCTGGTTGAACGATTACAAGCCATTTGGTTTAACTTAAGTACCGCACAAAAGCTCTATCTTTTAGCATTAAGCAGCCTGGTTGTTCTGCAATCGGGCTGGTTAAGTGCCACCATCACCATTATTGCGCTTGTTATTGAATTTTGGCCCAAGTTTAACCAACTTTGGCACTCGCTTGCCGGCAAAGCACTGATTTTAATCTTCTATGCCAGTATCGCTAATTTTGTGTTGGCCGGTGCGAGCGGCATAGTTAATGATGTAACTCATGTCTCAGCTAGTCACTTTAATTACACCCATAACTTTGCCACCCTGTTATATTTACCCCCTTGGGCAATGGGAATAACCCTAGGGACTTTATTGTTATTTCAACTTTTTTTACCTTTCTATATCTTTGTTTTATTACTAATAAAGCCATTTGGCTCTGAGCGAATTAAATTTATAAGCCAAAGCTACTCACCTCTATTAACTGCCATCGTGCGCTTTGTTTTAGCATCAGTGGTATTTATTAACCTGATTTCGTTTATCGACGATCAGCCACCTGAAGAAGTGCTCGACAACATGGTTAGCACCTTTTTGGATAGCAAAGTCATTGCCAAAGAATCTGGTGAAGAGCAGCAAAAAGCAGTCGAACAACTCGGTGAAAAACTCGAACAACAACTTCCTGAAAGTACACAAAACTCAACCCCTAACCAAGACGTCAATATAGAAGGTGACAGCGAAACCGCCGAAAACCTTCGTCAGTTTCTAGATACCAAAGGTTACTTTGAGCGTAGCAAACGTTTAATTGCGATGTTTGCTTACAGCTTTGAAGCCGATAGCTATTCACGCTGTTTAAAAGCAGAAAACAGTAAAGCCGTTGAGCTGAATGATTACGAAATAGTGCAAGTAACCCCTGATCACCATGCTGAATATGGCTATCGATTTGAAGTCATTGCTTGTGACTCGCCAGGCGTTACCCCAGTAGAAAAATAGCGCAGCAATCAATATTACTCGCTTGGCTTGCTGCGTTTTTCTCTTATAAAATGAAATATCGAAAGCCCAATAAAACCAAAGCAAACTAAGGCGATTACTAAATTAGGTATAAAAATAAGTAACATAGTAGCATCATAGCCGATCTTAGCGAATGCAGCACAAAGGCTACCAATGATAAGCTCAGTTAAGATTAGCTCCCATTCTAATGAGCTATTCGCAGGTACAGTTTTAGCCGCATAATGTTTTACTTTAAAACCCATATCAAAACCTCCAAGTTCCTATTTGCTACATTCAAATATCATCAATAGGCAAAAACACAAAAATAAAATGATTTAAAACCTTATTTCCCCTCATAAGAATTAAACTTAAACCATTGAAACTATTAAAATTAACATTTTAAAACCTTATATATAAATCCCTTAGAACTAGATAAGCGACTCTATGTAAATTCCTCGCTATTGTAGTTTCCATCAACGGGCCACCAACCAACTTTGCTTCGCTGATAAAACTAATCAACCAATTAAGAGAATAAAGTTATGAGCAACTCAGCTTTAAAAATAGTGTCGATACTCGCAGTAAGCACGCTTGTTGTTACACTGCCAACCCCCTTATTTAATAGCCAAGATACTCAAAAATTAGAACAACATCTTGAGATATCTATCGAGGTTTCTATCGAGCAAATGAACAAAAAAGTTGACCATCAAATTGAGTTAAAACTCAATAAGTAATGCCCTGCTTGCCCAGAACATTGGGCAAGCTTTTTCAATTAACAGGCTAAAAGAATGAAACAACTAACTCAATTACTGCTCTCAACAATTGCTGCATCAAGCTTATTTACAACCAGTATTTGTACTGCAAAAAGTGCCGTTTGGCAGGTAAGTAAAGGTGATGAATTTATATACATTGCGGGTTCAATTCATGTTTCACCGCCCAAGGAACTACCGCTACCAGCTGAATTTAATCAAGCATATAAACAAGCCGATACCCTAGTACTTGAAGCCGATATGCCAGCGCCAAGTAATAGCTCAGCACAACTTACTATGCTTAAAGCACTGAGTTACCAAGCTGGTGAAACATTAAGTAGTAAGCTCTCTGCAACAGTAAAAAAACAATTAGAAGCACAGCTTACTCAATACGATATGCAACTTAGCGAACTCGACAGCTTTCGCCCTTTTATGGTGAGCTTGCTGATGATGTCGCTAGAACTACAAAAACAACAGCTTTTCGGTGAAGGTGTTGATAGCTATTTCGCAAAGCGAGCCCAACAAGACAGCAAAGAATTAGCTTACCTCGAAACCTTGGCATTCCAATTACACCTTTTTAAGCAATTAGGCAGCCAAGACGAAGATGCCTATATTCAGTCACAGTTAGCGCAAGTATCAAGTTACCAAGCGCTTTACAGTGCAATGCTTGATGCATGGCGCAATGGCGATATGCACGCAATGAATGAGCTAACTATCATGCCATTAAAACAACATGATCCCCTCACCTACCAAATACTCATTAAGCAACGTAATTTGAATTGGCTTAATCATATTGAGCATTACTTTACTGATCGGCAAAAAGAGTTGGTACTTGTTGGTGCTGCTCATTTGGCCGGTGAAGATAGCCTATTGGCCTTGTTAGAAAGTAAAGGCTACGTGATTGCACAGTTGAACGCTGATGAGGATTAAGAAAATGGAAAAAACAGACAAAACCGCTGCCGCACTTATCTGCTTGTTTACTGTTTTAATTGTGCTGAGCTTTTAATAAAAAAATACCGCTTTATAGCGGTATTTTTATCTCAATAATTTGCTGAAAGCTTACGGGCGAGGAATAAAACCTACCGCATCGTAGACTGCTTTTAATGTTTTTTCAGCGCGAATACTCGCCTTTTCAGCACCTGACTTCATAATGCTATCAAGTAGTGACTGATCTTCGCGAATTTCTTTAAAGCGCGCTTGAATTGGCTCAATCATATTAACAACCGCTGCTGCAGTGTCTTTTTTCAGGTGACCATACATTTTATCTTCATATTCAGGCACTAAGTCTTCAATTGAGCGCTTAGTTGCAACTGATAATAAAGTAAGTAGGTTAGATACACCTGGTTTTTCTTCACGATCAAAGTAGATACGAGCTTGCTCGTCTGAATCAGTTACTGCTTTTTTCAGTTTCTTTTCAATCTTCTTCGGCTCATCTAATAACATGATGTAACCGTTTGGATTTTCATCTGATTTAGACATTTTCTTGAGCGGATCTTGTAAGCTCATTACACGCGCGCCAAACTCAGGAATGTATGGTTCAGGTAGTTTGAACACGTCACCGTATAGGTTGTTAAAACGTGTTGCGATATCACGTGTCAATTCAAGGTGTTGCTTTTGATCTTCACCCACTGGCACTTGATCTGCTTGGTATAACAAGATGTCTGCAGCTTGCAGTACAGGGTAAGAGAACAAACCCACATTCACGTTATTAGCATGCTTAGAAGACTTATCTTTAAACTGCGTCATACGGTTAAGCTCACCCATTTGAGCGTAACAGTTTAAAACCCAACTAAGCTGTGCATGTTCTGGCACTTGAGATTGTACGAATAACGCCGCTTTTTCTGGGTCGATACCACATGCAGCATAAAGCGCAATACCGTCCAGCACGCGCGAGCGTAGCTGCTCAGGATCTTGGCGTACAGTAATGGCGTGTAAATCTACTAACATAAAGAAACTTTCGTGGTCTTCCTGTAGCTTAAGCCACTGGTTAATAGCGCCAACATAGTTGCCTATTGTCATACCACCGGTTGGCTGAATGCCACTTAACACTACTGGTTTACTCATGATGTTCCTTTATATTTTTACTAAACTAAAAAGACGAAATTAAAATGCACTTACCTTTGGGTAAGAACGGGTATTATATCTAAGAAATTCTCGCAGAGGTACTCTGGATTGAAATCAGCGAGATTTTCACCTTGGTTATAGCCATAACCGAGTGCGACAACGTCAACCTTAGCAGCTTTTGCTGCCAAGATATCACTTTTTGAGTCGCCTATCATAACCGCTTTGGCTGGGCTGACATCTAATTGCTGACAAGCAAATAGTAAAGGCTCAGGTGATGGTTTCTTTGCCATATCATCACCACATACAATCAACTGAAAATGACTAGTCAGTGAAAGCTTATCAAGTAACTTTTCGGTAAAACGACGTGCCTTATTGGTGATCACCACTTTAGGAATACCAGCAAGTGCAGCAAGCCCAGTTTCTACATGTTGATAAAGCGCACTGTAGCCACCTACAACTTGGTCATAGTGCTGATAGAACAAATTAATTGCACGCTCAGTAAGGGCTTCATCTAAATGCTCACTGATTTGCATATCGCCACTCAAACCACGCTTTACAAGTGTTTCTATGCCATTACCTACCCAGCTCTCAACTAGCTTTTGTGTAACAACCGGAAATGCGAGGTCAGTTAGAGTCAGGTTCATCGCAATGTATAAATCATAAACACTGTCGACTAAGGTGCCATCTAAATCGAAAAATGCCGCATCGTATTTCATGACTCAACCTTTGCAAGCTCGCTGCGCATCGCATCGATAACGGCTTTATAATCTGGTTGATTAAAAATTGCAGAGCCTGCAACAAACATATCAGCACCCGCTTCTGCAATTTCAGCAATGTTATTAACACCTACACCGCCATCAACTTCTAAACGAATATTGTGACCCGAGTCATCAATAATTTTACGCGCTTGACGAAGCTTTTCGAGGGTATGAGGAATAAAGCTTTGGCCGCCAAAGCCAGGGTTAACCGACATTAATAGCACTACATCAACTTTATCGAGCACATGCTCAAGGTAGCTAAGGCTGGTTGCAGGATTAAATACAAGCCCAGCTTGGCAACCGCTGTCTTTTATAAGCTGTAAGGTACGGTCAATATGCTCACTTGCTTCAGGGTGAAAGCTAATAATAGAAGCGCCCGCTTCAGCAAAGTCGGGAATTAGGCGATCGACAGGTTTCACCATAAGATGCACATCAATCGGGGCTGTAATACCGTAATCGCGCAGTGCTTTACAAATCATTGGGCCAAAGGTTAGGTTTGGCACATAATGGTTATCCATTACATCAAAATGTACAACATCTGCCCCACTTGCGAGTACACGATCAACATCTTCACCTAAACGGGCAAAATCAGCTGATAAAATAGAAGGGGCTATTAAATACTTTTGTAATGTTTCCAACATGAGAGATTCCATCATAATTTGCGACTGCAAGAAGAGCGCATAATGTAACCCAATCGACAGCTGATTAAAACACCACAGCTAACTGTTAAAACGCTATTGCTCAAGGCCAATCCTTTTAGCTTATTGAATTAATGTAAATTTAATCAAAAATTGAACAATCGTTCTATTCAACTGCTTGCATAAATGCATTTAAATGAAACAAAATATAAACATAAAATTTACTTTAAAAGGCTAATTT
>NZ_JAKEVM010000320.1 GCF_022398475.1 Pseudoalteromonas shioyasakiensis
GAGTTAACTCCTTTAACAAAGCCAAAAGTTGTCAGAGCTAAAAGCAACAATAAAATTAACTGATTTATAATTTTCAATTTACCCTCCATTGCCGAATACTCCAGCTCCGTACCCAGAACATGAGAATATACACCCTCTTATATCAAGTGTTGAAAAACCTGTTGATTTACCTGTAAACATCCAGTTTTTCTCTCCTGTTGGTATTTCTGGTCCAACATCCAGTACTTCACTATTGTAGTCATATGTACCATCACGTGAAACCTTATATTTGTATTCTACTTCAAATACCTCAACCAATTCATAAGTACCATACTCTTGAACTAAAATCTCCAAACTCACTGCAAGTGTTAAATGTTTTGGCGCAAGCTTATCAATTAAAGGACCAGCAGCTCCAATCCCAACCCATTTAGCTTCCCCTAACTCTCTTTCAGAAGTTACTGATTTTCCGTTTTCAAATACACGCCTAGTAATTTGTTTTTTAGTTTTTACAATATTAGATTTTGCATAATTA
>NZ_JAKEVM010000321.1 GCF_022398475.1 Pseudoalteromonas shioyasakiensis
GATAAATACCACTAAAAAAGGCCGCTGTAGTAGCGGCACGAATTCAAGCAGTATTTTTTATCTCCATACTTTAACACAATATCTTTTAAAGCAAGCTGTTCACTCATTTTGATTAAGTCATTACCAATGACTCACAGCGTCTCGCTTACTTACCAAATCGTACAGTTATCTAATTTGAGCTTGAAGGGCATTTACGTGGCTTTCGGTATAACGAGCAGCTTGATGTAGAAATAAATCATAGTTAATGAACTTAAAGCCATAACGGTTACAGGCAGTGAAACCAAAATTGCTTTTATACTTTTTGGGGAGCCTTACAAGAAAGGCATTTAAAATCTTGGTTAGGACAAAGCCAAGTTATAGTTTCATTGGAATGAAGTAAGTCTGATTGAAAATTTACAAAGTAAAAATGAGCAGTTCATAGAAAGCTATAAAACCGTGAAAACCCAAATTAAGCAAAAAAGGGGCTAAAAACCTTAAAATCTAACGACTAATGAACCTGCTTATAAAG
>NZ_JAKEVM010000033.1 GCF_022398475.1 Pseudoalteromonas shioyasakiensis
TTTTAATACTTAAATTAACGTTAAACTTAGATTACTTAACGATAGTCATCTCTTTAAGTAGGTTTTGAGCATTATCAACTTTATCCATCACCCACAACATGTATCGTGAATCAACGTGAATTGAGCGATTTAAGTTTTCATCGTAATCCCAGTCACCAATAATGCTTTCGTACACACCATCAAACAACAAACCAACGAGCTCAGCATTGCCGTTTAACGTTGGAGAGCCTGAGTTACCACCTGTGGTATCTACATTAGATAAAAAGTTAACCGGAACCGTATTCATACCGCCTGTGTAATCGCCATAAAGCTTTTGCTTAATTAACTCGTTTTGTTTCTCTGGTGAGTTAAATGGTTCAACACCGGTGTTTTTAGCAAGTAGTCCTTCTAAAGATGTAAAGGGGGTTGCCACTAAGCCATCTTGCGGTGAATAGCCGCCTACCGTACCGTAAGTTACACGCAGGGTGCTATTAGCATCAGCATAAACAGGCTTATTAAGTGCCTTGTTATAAGCGATGATTGCTTCCATTAATGCAGGGCGAGCAGCTTGCTGTTTACCAGCCAGTTCTTTTTTCGCATCTTCAATATCTTTTGTGACAGCAAAAATTGCATGCGCATACTGAATAAATGGATCGCTACTTTGCTTTAACTGAGTAAGGTCAAGATCTGCCATCCATAAACGTTTGCTTTCATCTGCAAGAACCGATTTAGCATACATGTCATCAAGCAAGGCTTTCTGCTTTTGTTTATCAAAACCGTTAGTTAGACCAAGAGCTTTATCAACCTCTGCAACTCGCTCGTCTTTAGGTAGTGCAGCATATTGCTCAATAAAGTACAGTAAAATAGCTTTATCAACGGCTTCATCATAACGACGGCTCATGCTTTTTAAACGAGACTCGATACGTGGCATATCACGCTCTTGATAACCACTTTCGCGCTCAGCATCTGGCTTTTGTTTTTCGTAAGCTAAACGGTATAAACGTCGAGCAGTTGCGATCATTTGTGAGCGGTGTACGTAACCTAACATGCGGTCGCGCTGGTTATGCTCTTGCGACTGTGCAACTAGCGCAGATAAATCAGCAAGTACATGTCCGTATTTAGCTTTGCGCTTACTATCTTCGTTGATCCACGCAGTGAGATCTTTTTCGAATTGTTGCTTACGGCTATACATTGACCCTTTATTGAAACTCTCAATCATTGAGCCATAGTTTTTAATGTAGTTGTTGTAGCCCGCAATCGTGCTTTCATAAGCGATACGTGCCTCTGAGCCCTCAGGCGCATTTTCTTCAATTAACGAGACATATTTAGAGTTATATTTACGCGCTAATGGGTAAGCTGTGTTAAACACGTAATCAACTTCAGGCGAAATACGGTAACGGTTTGTGCTGCCTGGATAACCAGTAACCATCACAAAATCGCCTTCTTGAACGCCTTTAGCGCTTACTTTTAAAAACGCATCACTTTGGTACGGCACGTTATCTTCTGAATATTCAGCTGGCTTGCCATCTTTGCCAACATACGCGCGATAGAACGAGAAATCACCCGTGTGACGCGGCCACATCCAGTTATCGATATCACCGCCGTATTTACCTACGCCCATAGCAGGTGCATACGCTAAACGTACATCTTTAATTTCTAGCGATTTAATAAGGTAATACTCAAGACCACCATGGAAAGTATACACATTACAGCGGTAGCTCTTGTCTTGCTCACACTCACTAACAAGTGCTTTTTCATTTGCTTGAATAGCATCAAAACGTGCTTTACCGGTTAGCTGTTCAGTCCCTTTGTTTACTTTATCTGTAACGTCGGTTACTTGCTCTGTTACAAAAACACGAGAACCCGGCGCAGCAGGGACTTCTTCGCCGGTAGTTTTAGCTAAAAAGCCATTTTCTAAAATATTGTTTTCGGTGGTCGAGTTATATTGAATCGAACCATAGGCACAGTGATGATTTGTGACAACTAAGCCTTTTGGTGAAACAAACGAAGCAGTACAACCACCAAGGCTAATTACCGCGTTCATTGGGAACTCTGTTAATTTTGAAATTGACTCTACATCAATGCTCAAGCCTTTCGCTTTTAACACTGACTCAAGCTCTGGTAACTGGTGAGGTTGCCACATGCCTTCGTCGGCAACAGCAACATTTGCTACAGCGAGACCCACTGCAGCAGCAATAAATTTAAAACGCATAGTCGTCCTTTATATTTGTTATGTTTATCTTTTTAGCGCTCGTATCATTATCATTGTGCTAGCCAATAGCAATAATTTGCGACCGCTAATGTCAAAATTTGTAAACCATTTTAGGTTCATGGCCTAATACTTAGACTCATGAGCTTAATATTTAGATTCATGAACCACAGCATTGTGGCCATGTAAGCTTTCTTGGTGTTCAACCTTAAACTGGTAATCAGCAATACTCGGCATGGTTTCGAAGCACTGCTTCAATCGCCTTGCTGCATCTTCACAAAACAGTAAGTTTTTAGCGTTAAGGGCGGCAAATGCTTGCTCATCTTCACGTTTAACAGCGGTTTGGACTGGAGTGCCAATAGCTTGTTCACATTCTGTGATAAAGCCGCCAATATCTGGCAACTTCCCACTACTAAACGTGACATCAATATACGCATATGAACGCTGGCTATGAGGGGTTGCAATAGAGCCCTGCTCACTTGCAAGCCAATTGAGTAAAGATGCTTTATCTATATTCACATCACTAAATTGCTTATCGACTGCTTCGCTCAAAAGCTGCCTCGACAATGCCGCTGAACACGGGCAGGTGCTACTGTAGGCAATATCGACTTTTAAGTTAATGGCAAGCGTTTGCTGCTTTGTAATAGTTAAAACGACAGGGTAAGCATTGTATCCGGCATGGTCGCTAAGTAACGCTGGTTTTAGCTCGGGTAAATCAAAATGCAGCACCAGTTTTGCGCCTTTACTTAAGCCTTTTTGTGATGCTAAAACAGCCTCCATAAACTCATTAACACGCTGAGTCGTTAAACTTTGTTTAGCCAGTAGCTGATTAAGTAGTAAATAAAGACGCGACATATGAATGCCTTTAGCATTGCTATCAAGGCTAACGAACACATCAGCTTTGGCGTTCAGGTGCACATCAACATGAGTTTGTGCAAGCTTCAAAGGCAATGCTATTTTTTCCATACCAACCCATTTTAAAGGCGACTGAAAATCTACATTAGAGTGCGAGGTAATATCGGGTAATTGCATATCGACTTCTTTTAACGATTGAATGTTAAGGCCATAGCGGCCTGTTTGTACGGGGTTACGTGCTGCCCATCAAAGACACACTCACCATTAACAAAGGTATGTGTGATTCGGTTTGAAAAAGTGGTGCCATTAAATGGCGTCCATTGGCATAAATAATGTGTGTTTGTATGCTCGACGTGCTTTTCTGCGTTTGGGTCAACCAGGACTAAATCAGCAAAATAACCTTCTCTGATAAACCCCCGCTCTTCGATAGCAAATCGCTTTGCCACGTTATGCGCTGTTTTTTCAACGACTTGCTCAAGGCTCAACGCACCACGTTTTACCTGCTCAAGTAACGATAGTAATGCATGTTCAACTAGAGGGAGGCCAGCTGGTGCAGCGCTGTATTGTTGCTGCTTTTCTTGCCAAGTATGAGGGGCATGATCGGTGGCAATAATATCAATGCGACCATCGCGTACTGCTGCGAGTAGCGCTTGGCGGTCTTGCTCTGATTTTATGGCGGGGTTACATTTAATTTGATTGCCATAGTTTGCGTAATCGTCTTGGTTAAACCACAAATGATGTACGCAAGCTTCGGCGGTTATGTGCTTTTGCTCTATGGGTGCGTTACTAAATAGTTCTAGCTCTTTTGCTGTTGTTAGGTGTAAAACATGCAGCTGTGAACCATAACGTTTTGCCAGCGACACGGCATACGATGATGATGCATAACACGCTAACTCATCACGAATTAACGGGTGATGTTCTATTTGTAACTCGCCATAACGTTTTTCTATACGGCGCTGATTTTGTTGAATAACCTCCCCTTGCTCGCAATGAGTGGCAATGAGTACTGGGCTTTCCCGAAAAATGGCTTCAAGGGCATGAGGGTGTTCAACTAGTAAATCGCCTGTTGATGCTCCCATAAACACTTTAACGCCACATACCTTTTTGGCATCAAGAGCCTTAATTTCATCGAGGTTGTCTGGGGTCGCGCCAAAGTAAAACGCATAATTCGCAGCGCTCGTTTGCGCTGCTATCGCGTATTTATCAGCAAGTGCTTTTGCCGTGGTAGTCGAAGGTGAAACATTGGGCATTTCCATAAAGCTTGTAATGCCACCGGCCACTGCAGCGGCAGATTCACTGGCAATCGTGCCTTTATGGGTAAGGCCTGGCTCTCTAAAATGAACTTGATCGTCGATCATGCCTGGTAATAGCAACAAACCGCTTGCATCAATTACTTCATCATTGGCCTTAGCACTAATACCTTTGGCAATTTCAGCGATTCGATTGCCCACAATTCGTACATCGTTTATTTCGCGCTGCCCTTCATTAACGACGCAGGCGTGTTTAATTATGATAGCCATATGACTCCTTGCTTATTCAGCAACATTTGCAACTTATCGTAAAAAAATGCACTCCATGGCAAGATTGATTGCAGAATGAATTGTTACAATATAACATACCACAAAGTTTTTATTTGGACACTGTTATGAGTCAAAAAGATCAATTGGGTCGGGCTATTTAAGCTGTAAAGTTATAAGTGGCTTTCCGATCTTAGAGAACTTTAACGGCTTATCGCAGCCAATAATCACCTTATCGCAACGTATGAGGTCAATTGTAATAAGACACAGTATGCTGGGCTCATTGATCACATGGTGATACCTGCCTCATATAAGTGCTTTTTTAGCATCTTTTTGTAATCCGTTTTAACCGCTATGCAAATCAATAGCTTATAAAACGTATGTGCAAGGTTATATCGACACAATTTAATTTTAAAAATGACAAGAGAAAAACTATGAAACACCTAATCGCAACCGCGATCAGTTCTGCGCTGTTACTCACAGCCTGTTCAGAACCGCAAACAACAACATCAACGCCTAAATCAGAGCAATCAGCACCTGTTGCTGCAAAAGAGCAAGCTAACCCACTGTTTGTGAAAAGCGTATTACAATACGAAACGCCTGATTTCAGTGCGATTAAAGATGAACATTTCATGCCGGCATTTAATAAAGGCATGTCTGAGCAAATGGCTGAAGTGCAAGCTATTATCAACAATCCAGCAAAGCCTGATTTTGCCAATACAATTGTTGCGCTTGAGAAAAGTGGTGAGCTATTAACACGCACACGCAGTATTTTTTATAACTTAGCGGGTACGGATTCAAACCCGGCACGTCGTGAATTACAAAAAGAATTAGCGCCAAAACTAGCTGCTCATAACGACAATATTTTCTTAAATAAAGCACTCTTTGAGAAAGTAGCGGCTATTCACAGCGAAGCTGACAGCCTTGCCTTAACTGCTGAAGAAAAGCGTTTATTAGACGTTTACTACAAACGTTTTGTGCGTGCTGGGGCAAAATTAAGTGCAGAGCAAAAACAACAAATTCGTGATATCAATACGAAGCACTCAAGCTTAACAACTCAGTTTTCACAAAACTTATTAGCGCTGACTAAAACAAATGTTGTTTTAGTGGATGACAAATCAGAGCTTGAGGGCTTACCAGCAGGTCAAATTGAGCAGCTTGCCAATGCCGCAGCAGAGGCTGGCCATCCAGGCAAATACCTAATTAAGATCACAAACACCACGCGTCAGCCTATTCTGGCAACACTGAAAAACCGTGATTTACGTGAAAAAGTATGGCGTGCATCGGCTGAGCGTGCATTATCGGGCGAAAATAGTAACCGTGATATCGTGGCAGAACTTGCTCAGTTACGTGCTCAAAAAGCAAAACTATTAGGTTACGACAGCTGGGCTGATTTTGGTTTAGAGTCGCAAATGGCGAAAAAACCACAAGCTGTATTTGATATGTTTGCGAGCATGATCCCTGCATTAATGCAGAACGTAAACGCAGAAGCGGCGGCTATTCAAGCTAAAATTGATGAATCAGGTGAGCAGTTCAAATTACAGCCATGGGATTGGTTATTCTACGCAGAGCAAGTGCGTAAAGATAAATACAACCTTGACGAAAATGCTGTGAAAGAATACTTCGAGTTCAACCGTGTTCTAGAAGACGGCGTATTCTTCACCATGAACCGTTTATACGGCATCACCTTTAAACCACGTAACGATATTCCGGTTTACCACCCTGATGTAAAAGCTTATGAGTTGTTTGATGAAAATGGTAAAAGCTTAGCCATTTTCTTTGCTGACTACTTCGCTCGTGAAGGTAAGCGTGGCGGTGCATGGATGAGCTCATTCGTTAAACAATCTGGCCTTAAAGAACAAAAGCCGGTTGTCGTAAACGTTATGAACATTCAAAAAGGCGCGAATGGCGAACCTACGCTTATCAGCTACGATGAAGCAACAACGATTTTCCACGAGCTGGGTCATGGCTTACACGGCATGTTCTCTAACGTGAAGTACCCTACTCTATCTGGCACCTCAGTATCACGCGACTTCGTTGAGTTCCCATCAACATTTGAAGAAGATTGGGCCATGTACCCTGAAGTTATCGCTAACTATGCAAAACACCATAAAACTGGCGAGCCAATTCCTGATGAGCTACTGAAAAAAGTAATTCAATCACGTAGCTTCAACCAAGGTTTTGATACCTTAGAGTACGTTGCAGCTGCATTACTTGATATGGAGTGGCATTCACTTTCTGCTGATGCACCATTACAAGACATTGAAAAGTTTGAGCAACAAGCGCTTGCAAAACATGGTGTTGATGTACCATTTGTACCACCACGTTATAAATCTGCGTTCTTCTCGCACTCAATGGGCGGCGGTTACTCAGCGGGTTACTATGCTTACATGTGGAGTGAAATCTTAGCGGCAGACGCCTTTGCTTATGTTCAAGAACAAGGTGGTTTAACTCGCCAAATGGGTGATAAATACCGCAAAGAAATTTTAGAAGTGGGTAACTCTCGTGACCTAATGGAATCGTACAAAGCATTCCGTGGTCAAGAGCCAGACACCTCAGCGCTATTGAAACGCCGCGGCCTAAAAGCAACGGTTGAATAGTTAAAAGCTTTAAGCCTTAAGCCTTAAGCGGCAAGCCGAATTGTGGGGTTATCGAGTGTTTATAACCCCACTACGATAGTAAAAGGAGCTGTCAGCTATCAGCGGTCAGACGCGCGAAACAAGTTTCACGCCTACAAAAAGGCGCTAGGTTCTAGGTGTTAGGTTCTAGGACGCGATGTAAACTCGCTGCTACCTCACATTTCGAAACTCGCTAACTTTCTCCTCGCTAACTTTCTCCTCGCTAACTTTCTCCTCGCTAACTTTCTCCTCGCTAACTTTCTCCTCGCTAACTTTCTCCTCGCTAACTTTCTCCTCGCTAACTTTCCCCTCGCTAACTTTACTCTCGCTAACTTTCCCCTCGCTAACTTTACTCTCGCTAACTTTACTCTCGCTAACTTAAAAACAAAAAAGCCCTTACAGCGAGCTGTAAGGGCTTTGTTATCACTATTTAAAAGTCTTATTTACGTTTACGGCGACGGCCGATAAGCGCTAGTGGTGCAAGTAGTAGTGTTAAGAAACCAAAGCTACCGTTGCTAGATTTAGTTACTTTCTTCTCTTCTACTGGCTCAGCTTCGTTAGTTACGGCAACAGTGAACTGCTCTGATACAGAGTCTGTACCATCGCTTACTGTTACTTCAAATACTAACTCGTCATCGCTTGAGATAGCACCTGGCGTGAAGCCTAGAGTTGCAGTGTCAGCACCTGTAAGTGTTGCTGTTGTGCCGCTTAGTTGCGTCCACGTGTAGCTTAGCGTGTCATCACTGTTACGGTCTGACGCTGTTGCCGTTAATGTGCCTGAAGCAGACTCAGAAACAGACTCATCACCCGATACAGAAAGTAATGGTAGTGCGTTATCACACGCTAATGCATCACCAGCAATCACGTTTGAGAAGATTGGTGACGTTACATTGCTAACAGTTACGTTATCAATCCACCAACCGAACTCACGTACTGCGCTGTCTGATGACATACGGAAACGTAATTTTGCACGGTTACCGTTTAGTTCAGTACCGAAACGAATTGTTTCGTAGTTACCATAAACACCGTTACCATCAACATTGTTACCTGTGAAGGTATCGCGATCTTGTAGCGCTTGCGCATCGTTTTCGATTAGTGGGCCATCGTAACCAACATCAAATGTACCGCCCATTTCAGTAACATCTACCCAGTTACCACCGTTCACGCTGATCTCTACAACACCACCATCCCATTCGTTTTCGATTAGGTAGAAGTGCCAGAATGAAACTTCAAAATCACCAGCAAAACCGATATCAAACTCTCTTGATTCAACCGCAACATCTGACTGGAAGTCATTGTTGTTTAGGTACATGGTTTGCTCGCCAAGACCGAAGCCAAAGCTGTTGAAGAAGTTAACATTACCGCCAGTTGCCATGCTTTGTGTGCCAACAGCTAAGTCATCACCTGTCATTACGTTTTCTTTCCAGTCACGTAATGAAGCGCCTGCTACTTCCATATCGTCAGCAGTTTGTGAGCTAACTGGTGCTTTATCTTCAAAGTCCATGTTCACAAGGTAAGATACTGTATCGCTTGCTGCTTCAACAATCTCGTCATCTGCAGAAAGCTCTGGGAATGACACTTCGATTTCAAGTGTATCAGCAGTGCCTGCATCATTTAGTGTAAACGTGATAGGTGCGCTTGTTTGTGAAGCGTAAGGAGTTGTATCGTCAAAAGTGATTAAACCATCATTTTCGAACGTTACATCGTGACCACTAACAACCGTTAACTGTGCTTGAGTACCAGTTAGTACTTCACTACCTGTGTTCATGATGCTAACTGTTAACGTGCCTGTTTCACCTTTGTCTAGCACGTTATCGTTTGAACAATAACCTAGCTCTGCACCGTTGTAGTTTGGATCCATTGCCACATCTTTGAATGTGAAGCTAGCAAGTTTCATTTTGTCTGATTCAACAACACCTGTTAAATCTTCGCTGAAACGCTCTGGCGCTTTAGCACCTAAGCCCATACCACGCTTAGCAAATGCACCTAAGATTAGTTTGTAATCTTCTGGATCAACTGCGTACGCAGCAGCCAAGATAGCATCACGTGCTTCTGTGTATAGCGGAGCAACTGGAGTTAGCTTGTAACCAGCAACTAAGTAGTTAGCCATACGGTTTTGAGCTTCTTCAAAGCCGTGCTCGTTGATAAGTGCTACATAGCTTTCCCAAAGCATAGTTGCCCAAATTTCACCTGCTGCGTGTGGTGAACCAACATTAGTTGGAGCAATACCTACATCAGCACCTTCATTTTCAGTAATGTGGCGGAAAGACAGCGGGTTTACTTCCATATTGGTTGAATATGGAACACGACGAATACCATAGTAGAAATCTTCTACGAATGTACCGCTACCGTAGGCTTTTTGGAACTTGTCGTTACCTGGGATGTTAATATCATCAGCTTTAGCAATGAACATCAATGAGTGGAAATCACCCCAACCTTCGCCCATCGCACGGCCTTGGAAGTTGATAAGACCTGATGAGTTACCCACTAAACGGTTACTGATATAGTGACCCCATTCGTGAGCAATAATACCGTTATCTAGCGTACCGTCTTTTAACGTTGCTTTGTTGAACATATTAACAGTAACAGTGTCGCCTGCAGCGATACCATCGTAAAGTGCGTGACCGTCAGCATAGTTCAGACCCATGTTAGGAATGATAACTGCATCATCTTCACCGCCCATTGGCGCTGGCTCATCTGTATCTGGGTTGTTGTTTACAACGATAGCACCAATTGCACCCGCTTCTTGAGCGTGTAGTACTTTTGCTGTGAAGTTACAAGAACCACGATCGACTAGCGCAATTTTGCCAGCTAGTTCTGCTGCATTTGTTGCAGGTTCACAGCCGTCTGTTACGCTACCAGAATCTACGTCATTGCCGTCAACTAAACGAACAACTTCGCCTGCAATATCAGCAAATTGCATTTGACCAAAGCCAGATACTTTAGAAGACTCAAGTAGACCAATTGTTTCATCTGATGTTACAACAACACCGAAATCTACACCCACTTTCGCATCTTTCGAGTTGTATAAGTACATTTGCATACGTGGGCTTGCACCGTCAGCAGGTGTTGCCATATTAGCGTTATTTAAACCGCTATTATCTTGCGCTTGTGCTTCGATTGGGTCGCCTTCTACACCACCACGGCCGTAGTTTGATACTTGTGCAACATTTGATGTTTCGTCAAAACCATGGTCATAGAAGAAATCGTGTAAGAAGTTGTTCATGTAGAACAAGTTAACGATCGCCGCTTTACGGTTGTCGTAGCTGTTTGCTACTTGATCAACTTGGTAAGGGTAATCGAATGTGTAATCTGATGTAGTTTCAGCAGTGAAGTCACCTTCTGTGTAACCTTGAGGTGCAATTACATCAGCATAAGCAAATACGTTGTTACCTGATGTTGTTGTAGCGTCATCAGCAAGCCACGGATCCATCGTGCTTAGTTTTTTGTAGTAAGACAGGCTTACAAGTGGTGCATCTAGGATTTCAGTTTCATCAATTTGATCTGGACCATCAGCTGGGATCACGTCACCGTGTGGACCTTCCCACGGGTAACCATCTTCGTCAGCCCATACACGGTAGTTAAAGTCTGCCGCGTGTGCTTTTAAGTCTTTCTTGAAATAAACTTTGCTGTTTTGCGCGCCAATAACGTAGCTGAAGTAATCGCTTTCTAGGCTGTTTTTGTCAGCAACTTCTACTTCAACATAGTATGCAGATTGCAGCTCACCCGCTACTTCAAAGAATACTTTCTTAGCACGAGGCTGACCTAATACAACTTTGTCACCACTTTGGTTAGACACAGTGTACTTAACATAGTCACCTTGCTCAGTTGATTTAGTTAACGACACATTGATGTCAGCAAGTTCTTTAATCGCACGTTTAATGCTTTGCTCAGCACCAACAAACTCAGCAAGTGGCGCGAACGACTGCGTTGCATTTGAACTTGTGTTAGCGAAATAACCAGAACCAGCAACTAGGTTATATTCTTTATCCATGATCAGGTTGTATTCACGGTTGAATACTTCAATGTCATGAACTTTTTGCTTGTATTTAGCTGTGATTGAGCCAAGCTTTTGCTCAGATAAATCTGCTAATACAGCGCTTGATACACCTTTTTTAGCTGTGCTAACACCTGTTAAGGCATTTAAATAAAAATCTGCAGCGTAAGCATTACGTTGCTCAGGAAGCACCATTGCCATATCAGGCTTAGCTTGACCTACTGCATTCCATAGGAAAGTAGCTTTACCTAATTGCGCATCGAAAATAGATTTGTGACCCGATACAGTGCGACGCTCAGCTAATGCACGTTGCTGAGATACTTGAGGATTAAATTGTACTTGAGAGCTAACGCTTGAAGCATTATAAAAGCGAGTTTGTTCACTTGCCTGTACTTGAGATGATGCCAAGATAGCCGTTACCATGGTAGCAACTGCTGTTACTTTAAATTGAGACATTCCTTACGTTCCCTATTGTTATATTTTTATTTTCGGTTAACAATCATAACCGCGGCCAATGTACCCAATATGGCAATCAAAAAACAGAATTAATTGTAAACAAAAGTAACAAACAAGCAGGAACATAATGAACCAAACAATTAAGATACAAGCACTTACACTAGCATTAGTACTAGTATCAGGCTGTCAAAAAAATGAAATAAGCGAGCAAAATACAACACAGCAGCCAACAACCAGTTCACAAAAAGAACAAATTTCAGTTAAAGATGTTAAAAAAGCTGTCGAAATCAACAAGCAAAAATCAACGAATGCTTTTAGTAATAATGGCGAAAAAATTACCTTTGATGCGCCTACTTTAACCAAGGGCACAGAAGTCTTTAATCACGCAATGCAAGAGCGCGGAATCGCAACGGGTGCAATTTACTTAACGCTAAAAGAAAACAGCTTACCAGTAGAGCTAAGCAGCCAATATATGCTGAAAAAAATGACCAACAAAAGCTACCGCTACCTTGCTGAAAAAGACACTGATTTATTAAAAGTGCAAAACGCTTTTAAACAAAATGCCAATGTCGATGTTGTTGAAATTAAAGTTGATTATTCGCCTATAAAAGAGGTGATGTAGTAAAGAAGCTGTCAGCCTTCAGCTATCAGCCGTCAGACGCGTGAAACAAGTTTCACGCCTACTTGTAGCAGCGGGTTTATCCCGCGTCATCATGCGCTAGGTTCTAGAAGAAGCTGTCAGCCTTCAGCCTTCAGCCTTCAGCTATCAGCCGTCAGACGCGCGAAACAAGTTTCACGCCTACTTGTAGCAGCGGGTTTATCCCGCGTCATCATACGCTAGGTTCTAGAAGGAGCTGTCAGCCTTCAGCTATCAGCCGTCAGACGCGCGAAACAAGTTTCACGCCTACTTGTAGCAGCGGGTTTATCCCGCGTCATCATGCGCTAGGCTCTAGAAGGAGCTGTCAGCCTTCAGCTATCAGCCGTCAGACGCGCGAAACAAGTTTCACGCCTACTTGCCGCAGCGGGTTTATCCCGCGTCATCAGGTTCTGGGGGCTAGGCCCTAGGTTCTAGGACGCGATGTAAAATCGCTGCTATCTCGCTAACTTTACTCTTTCCCCTTGTAACTCGCTAACTTACCTACTCCACCACAAAATCAAAATAGGTGGCAGGATATGCTTGCGGTTGGTAGGTAAAATGCCACCATTCCATTGAATAAGGGGCGAATCCGCCCTCTGTCATCAGGGTCTTCAGTTTATATCGATTGGCTTTTTGCTCTGCACTGATGCGTGGATCGTCGGTGTTAGAAAGAGTGTCGAACATATCAAACGGTGAGCCCATGTCGAGCTCTTTACCTTTCGCATCTACTAAGGTTAAATCAATCGTTGAACCACGGCTGTGACCCGATTTAGCGGCGATGTAATCACCAAGCAGCTTGTCTTTGCCTAAGTTTGGATAAAACTCAGCTTTAGTGCGGGTATCTTCTAAATCGTTAACCCAACGCACAAAGTGATCAACGGCGCGCTGCGGACGATAACAATCAAATATTTTTAAGCTCAGACCTTGGATTTGCGCTGCTATTTGCACATTTTTAAGAGCCTTAGCAGCACTGTTGTGCAATAAACATTTAGGTGCGTTGTAACCATCAACTGGTTTGCCAACAAAGTTATGATGACCAAAATAACGGATATCTAACACGGCATTAGGTAGCAAAGAACCTACATCCACAAATTCGCTACGTTTATCATCGCTAGGGTTTGCACAAGCAGCACTTGCACTCATAAGCGCAATACCTAACAGAGAAGTAGATTTAGTTAAACGAGCCAACAAAGTGAATGCCATTTTGATTTTCCATAAATAACTTAATAGCATCCACTATTGCACATTAAATAACTTATTCCAAGATTGAAAGCTCAGAAACTGGAGCAAGATCTTGGCTATATGTGGCATCGACAACTGAGCGGTTACGCCCTGTTTTTTTAGCTTGATATAAAGCTTGATCAGCAAGCTTAAATACTTCATCAATGTTTAATTGCTCAATTGGCCAGCCTGAAATACCAATCGATACATTAATGCAGCCAACGGGGTCTATGTAGCTTTCTGACACCCGCATACGCAAACGCTCAGCCAGTTGATACGCACGTTTTGCTTCAACTCTTGGCATGATCACAATGAATTCTTCACCGCCTGTACGAGCAACTACATCACTATCGCGAGTGACATCTAACAAAATTTTAGCCAACGACTGCAGTACCACATCACCAATGTCATGACCAAACTCATCGTTTACCCGTTTAAAATGGTCGATGTCGATAGCCAATACAGCAAAAGGACAACGCTGAGCTATCAAATGGCTAATTTGCATATCGAGGCTACGGCGATTATGAAGGCAAGTGAGGGGATCAGTTTGCGCTTCTTGACGCAATAGCCCTATTTTACTTTGTAATAGCCCTACCCCTTTTAACATGGCTTTTCTGAGTTCATTACTTTCAAAATACCATGAGCGAATTTGTGTCAGCTCAAGTGACGTTGAAGGGCGATCTAAAGTATTTGCAGTTTCGGCTAACTGCCTCAAAGGCTGAGCAATTAAACGTGCTAATACCCAAATGAATATAAAAGTCAGCAAACCAATTGGGGCAGTTTTTACAAACACTTGCCACATTAAATTATCAAGCGGAGCAAGTGTGTTTTCGAGTGGGCGCTGAGTGACGACCCCCCAAGAAGCGACCGTCATAGGTGCGTAGCCTGCAAGCATCTCAACGCCTTTGCTGTTGGTAACAAGCTGTGTGCCGGCGTTTCCTTTTAGTACCTCTTCAATTACTTTGTTATCAAACACTTGCTCACCAATACGGCTTTTATCTGGGTGATACAGTAAGCGATGATTTTCATCAACCACATACAAATAAGAGCCGTCTTGATAGTAATGAACTTGCAGCAGTTCATTTAAAATACTGGTACGTTTTAAGTATAAGGTGCCGCCTACATAACCAATAAAATTACTTTGTTTGTCGAATAAAGGCTGCGATATAAAGATCAGTAAATTGCCCGCCATCGAAATATACGGCTCGCTGATCATTGGGGTGCGATACGATAAAGCGGCTTTAGTGCCAAAGCTATCTACTTTACGGTTTTGTAGCTTCAATGACTTTGGAGAAACCCCTAGAATATCACCCTGCGCATTAACAATAATGGTCGAATTAAAACTATTAGTTTGTAGCCTTAGTCGGTCTGCCTCAGCATTAATTAAGCCTTGATTATTAAAATCGTCTTCAAGAATTTTTCCAACATAAGCAAGCTGTTGCTGAGCATTAAGTAAAAAATTATCGGTCGCTGACACCAACTTAGCGGCGTATGCTTTATGATTATTAAGGGTTTTATCTATTAGTTGTTGCTTTTGAACTTGGTAGCTCGAGTAATAACTATTTAGAAAGGTTATAAGCGTTGCTGAAAACGCTAACACTAAAATTAAGCGGCGTAGATTTAAACCACGACTAAGACTATTAAGCACGATACTTCTCACATACAGGCCCAAAGTCCATATTGGGAATATCTAATACCTTTATACTAGCAAGATGTTCTGTGTACCTCTATAAAACTTTTGTCATAATTTGATTTAGCGCAAACAAATGAGTGCAATTACTCTAATTAATTAAAGTAACTCTGTTTAATAACTTCAGCTACCAAGCACTCGTTAAACATGAACGGCATCAAAACCACTTACCAACAACCCTCGTTATTTAACATGTTGAATTTAATAAACTATAAAGCTTAGTACTGTTAAAAGAACAGCTAACAAATACGATTTATATTATTTAAAAAGCAGCTTGCTTTAGTGTAATAATTTATTACACCGTAAAAACAAAACAACAATAAAATTTTCCAATGCGTCAACACTGTGCTGAAATCATCAACAAACTCCCTTCACATCGCCTCATGGCGTTAGATGTAATGCGGGGCTTGACTATTACTGCCATGATATTAGTGAATAACCCGGGTAGTTGGGGAGCGATGTATTGGCCTTTGAAACATGCACAGTGGCATGGTTGGACGCCTACCGATTTAATTTTTCCGTTTTTTATTTTTATTGTCGGCATGTCTATCACGCTTTCAGTAAATAGCTTGCGTACTAAAGGGGTCAGTGATCAACAAATACTAAAAGCGGGGGTTATTCGCACCATTAAACTCATTGCCCTCGGTTGGTTTTTAGCCTTGTTTTATTACAACTTTCGAGACCCTTCTTTTAGTTGGCTTAATGACAAGCTATTGCAGCTGCGCGTGTTGGGCGTGCTGCAACGTATCGGTTTGGTGTATTTAATCGCTCTGTGTTGTTTTCTCTATTTATCGCCTAAGAAAATAGCCATTACTTGCATCGCTCTTTTATTGTTTTATGGCGCCGCCATGCTTTATATCCCCTATACCTTGCCAAACGGCGAGGTAGTCAGTGGCTTGTGGTTACATGGCAATAACTTAAGTGCCTTCATAGACAATACCGTACTTGGTAGTCATCACCTGTATTATGCCAATGCTAAGCCACTGCCATTTGACCCCGAAGGGCTGTTCTCAACACTGCCAGCCATTGCAAGTGCGCTTAGCGGTATCTTGGCTGCGGTTTATTTAACTAAGCAAACCGACCTTAAAAAACAAGCCCGTACACTTATCTTTCTGGGCACATTAGCTGTTCTTGCCGGCTATGCTATTTCTCCATTAACGCCTATCAATAAAGCCTTATGGACACCGAGCTATGTGCTGCTCAGCTCAGGGCTGGCAGCGATTTTCTATGCACTGTGCAGTGCTATTTTAGATATTTATAAGCTGCGCAGCTGGGGCGCTCCGTTTATTGTATTTGGTGCGAATGCAATATTATTTTTTATATTCGCAGGCGTGTTTGCACGGCTATTAATTATGATCCCGCTCGGCGATAGCAGTTTAAAAGGCTATATTTATGGCCTAATACAATTAGTGTTCAGCAATGATTACCTCGCTTCTTTTAGCTTTTCACTGCTGTTTTTAGTGGTGTCTTATGGGGTGATGTACAGTTGCTACCGCAAAGGCATTTTTTGGAAAGTGTAAGCTTTAAAAATAGATGAGCCAGTCAGCAACTAGCTCATCAAATTAGCAATTAAGCCCTGTTATATTGCATGGCTTTGTTTATCGAGTAGATACAAAATAGACTGATAACTAATGCCACTGTGTTCAGTTAAACCAATTTCGCAACTACGGCTATTAGACACGCCACGACTACAGTTTTTTGGTACTTGTTGTTTAAGGGTTTTTAACGCGTTGCCATTGAGCGCTGGCAAGTTAAAACCCTTATCACCGGCAAAACCACAGCACTCAATATCAGCTGGAATAATCACCTCGTTACTACATGCCTTGGCAAGTGATACTAGGCTTTGCTCTTTACCTAATCGCTTTGAGCTACAGGTAACATGGAGCATTACCGGCTCATTCACTGGCGTTACTTGTAAATTAGGCAGTAAATGCTGGGCAGCAAAATCAGCACTTTCATAAATTGTGAGTGCCGTATTTTGCGCGGCATTTAGAGTAGTAAGGGCACAAGGGCTGGCATCAAAAACGATGGGATATTGGCCATTATTTGAAAGCGCCTCAAGCTCAGTAAGTAACTGCTCACTTTTGTTTTTAGACTCTTTATTAAAGCCTTTACTAGCAAATGGCATACCGCAGCAAAGTGAATCGGCTTGTTGCGGAAGTAGCAGTTCATAGCCTGCTTTGGCAGCAAGTGAATAGATAACATCAAGCAGTGGGCGCTTATCATCAGCAAGTTTATCGGCCGCAAAAATTCGGCTTGCGCAGCTTGGCATATACACCAATTTTTTCGCTTGTTGGGGCTGTTGAAGCTTTCTATTAATTGGCTGCTCAGCCCTTGGCCACGCCGAGTAATACAGCGGTGTACCAAGCAACTTATTCGCAGGTTTACTCAGGCTTCTAAGGTTATAACTACCAATTGCTTTTTCGAGCACCTGTATTACGGATAAGCCAAACCGTGCCCCTGTAACAACAACCGCAAAATGCTTGCTAGCAAAGCGTGATAATGACCGCGAAACCTTGTTTGATGAGACTTGTTCTGCTCTAAGTGATTTTATAAATTCGCCCGTGTTTATCCCCACTGGGCATTTAAGACCACAAAGACCCGTTGCCGCGCACGAATCAATACCAAGGTATTTAAAGTCAGCCTCAATAACACTGAGCTTTTGATTTAACTTCTGTTTGCTTGCTACATCTTCGGTTGTAAGTAATTGATTGTGCAGCTCTGTGCGGTGTCGCCATAAAGTAATACGCTGCCTCGGTGTTAAGGTAAGCCCTTTTGATGGGCAAACAACTTCGCAAAAGCCACATTCAATACAGGTATCGATAATATCATCACTTTTTGGCATGACTTTTAAATGCTGGGTGTGGGCATTTTTGTCGTGATTAATAATAACCCCAGGGTTAAGAATATTTTGTTTATCGAATAATGCTTTAAGCGCAACCATCACTGCAAAGCCATAGTCTCCCCATTCGGTGGCAACAAACGGCGCCATATTACGCCCAGTGCCATGCTCAGCTTTTAATGACCCTTTTAGTTCAACCGCCACTAAGTTCGCCACATCAGCCATAAATTGCTCGTATCGGCTTACTTGCTCTGGTGTATCAAAACCTTGGGTGAATACAAAGTGCAGATTTCCGGCAAGGGCATGCCCAAAAATAATGGCTTCATCATAACCATATTTAATAAATAATTGATGTAGGGCATTCACGCCCTCAGCTAATTTATCAAGGGCAAAGGCAACATCTTCAATAATCACAGTAGTGCCAGTTACGCGCACCGCGCCAACCGCAGGAAAGGTGCCCTTACGGATATTCCAAAGTGCCGCATTACGGGCGCTGTCTGCTGAAAACTCAATCGCTGCCAGTTGGCTTTGCTTAAACTCGGCAAGAAGTTGCTCAGTGCTCTTAGTGAGCGCATCGAGAGCCTGAGCATTTTCAGCTCTTAACTCGATTAACAGTGCCGCTGATTGCTCAGGGTAGCTAGCCACCTCTTTTGGCATTATAGCGTGTTCAGACACCGACATAAGGGCACGTTTATCGAGTAGTTCAACGGCCGCAACATCAAGCTCACTAAGCCTTTGTACCAGCTCACACACCTTGCTGATATCGTCAAAAATAAAGAAACCTGTGTGTTTGTACTTATGCTCAACCACGGTGTGGTAGGTGATATCGGCGATAAAAGCTAACGTACCCTCAGAGCCAATAATGAGGTGCTTAATGATTTCGATTGGATCAGAAAAATCCAGCAGTGCATTTAAACCATAGCCCGTGGTATTTTTTAAACGGTATTTATGGGCGATACGCTCACTCAAATCGGGGTTTTGCTTTACGCTATCAACCAGGTTCATTAGCTCATCAACCCAAGGGCTATGACTTTGCAAAAAGGCATTACAGCTTTGGCTATCAGCCGTATTAAGCACTGTGCCATCGGCAAAAATGAGGGTCATATCTTTTACTGTATGGTAGCTGTTTTGCGCTACCCCACAACACATGCCCGATGAATTATTTGCCGCCATTCCGGCTATTTTGCAGCTATTAATTGAAGCGGGATCAGGGCCAATTTTTTTACCAAACGGGGCTAATACTTGATTTACTCGAGCACCGATGATTGCCGGTTGTAAGCGTATTGCCTCAGCGTCATCAAGGATTTCAAACTTGCTCCAACTATCGCAAAGTAAAACCAATACCGAGTCGGTAATTGCTTGCCCAGACAAACTCGTTCCAGCGGCGCGAAATGTGATGGGTACGTGTTGTTCGTTGGCGGCAATGATCACTTGCCTTGCTTGATTTTGATTGCTAACTAATACAATTAATTCAGGGATTAATCGATAAAAGCTGGCGTCTGTTCCGTACGCATAGCGGCGCGAGTAATCTTCTATTAATGCTGACTCTGGTAAAAAAGGTTTAATTTGCTGTTTAAATGCGTGTAATCGAGTTAAAGCCATCTCGCCCCCAGGCTTGTCATATTTACGCTGATGATTATGGAATATATTATTACTTTAAATTGTACTAAAAAGCGACCCATTAAATTGATAAATTATCAACTTGCCACGCTTTTAATAAGCATAAAGGTTTGGTTATTTAAGCCTGTTAGCCCTATTTGGTGATCTAACTTAGCTTTTTGCAGTCGAACTCAAAAACCGCTAGGGTAGCAAAAAAATACTGTATTTATATTTAAAAACCCATTAACATCAAGAATAATTTATTCTAAAAACTAAATAAGCGTTTTGCTTTGGAGCTTGCTGTGTTAAATAAGTTTGCACTATCGTCACTGGTTATCGGATTAGGATGTTTCATGCCATTACAATCATCATTTGCTGAGTCTGCATTAACTTTAAAACAACAGTTAGGGCAAAAGCTCATGCTTGACCTACGTTATTACTGCGAGCAAGACCCGGGTGAACAAAAATGCCGTACACCGGTGACAGAGCTGCCAGCCGATTTAGCGAATATCATCACTAAACATAATATTGGTGGGGTGATTTTATTTGCAGAAAATATCGAAACCGTGCCGCAAGTGATCAAACTTAATAATGACCTACAAAAAGCCGCTGCTAAGTCAGAGTTAGGCTTACCGCTGTTTATTTCGATAGACCAAGAAGGTGGCCGAGTTGCCCGAATTCCTCGTGATGTTGGTACGTCGTTTACCGGTAACATGTCGATTGGCGCAACCTATAAAGAACATGGTACCCACTTCGCGACTGAGTCTGCACGCATCATTGCCGACGAGCTATTGGCACTGGGTGTTAATGTTAACTATGCCCCGACGGTCGATGTAAACATGAACCCGGATAACCCGGTTATTAACGTGCGTTCTTACGGTGAAGATCCGCAATTGGTTGCAAAACTGGGCGGTGCCCAAGTGGCAGGGTTTGAAAACAACGGCGTTATTTCGTCGTTAAAGCACTTTCCGGGGCATGGCGATACCAATGTAGATAGCCACACAGGCCTGCCAAAAGTAATGCATGATAAAGAAACCATTTGGCAGCAAGATCTCCCCCCTTTTAAAGAAATTATTAAAAACCAACAACCGGGTATGATCATGACGGCCCATATCCAATACCCTGCCCTCGACGACAGCACGTTTGTTAGTAAAGAAGGCAAAACCATGATCAAACCTGCAACGATGTCGCGCAAAATCATCACCGACTTATTACGTGATGAACTCGGTTATCAAGGTGTGGTGATCACAGATGCCCTCGATATGGCGGGGATCAGCCACTTTTTTGAACCAATTGAAGCGGTAGTAAATACCTTTGCAGCGGGTGTTGATATTGCCCTGATGCCAATCGAAATCAGAAGCCCTAAAGACTTAGCAGTACTTGAGGCTCTGATTGAGCGATTAGAGCAAGAAGTACAACGTGGCACGTTAAATGCCAACGAAATGAGTGCTTCTGCAACACGCATTTTAAAACTTAAAGAAAAGTTTAAACTTACCTCTTCACTTGATGACGAAGCAGCCATCAAAAAAGCGCAGCTTTTACTCGGTGATCAAAGCCATAGAAAAGTAGAAGCCGAATTAGCATTAGCTGCTATCACCGAGGTGAAAAACGAGAAAAACACCCTACCGCTTAACATTAAATCGGGCAGCAAAGTGCATATTATTATGCCTGATACCCGCAAGTGCTATGCTTTGCAGCAGGCGTTAATTGATAACACCGATAAGCTAATCAGCTTTAGCTGCACAAGTTTGCAAGGCTATGAGCCGCTTGCAACATTAAAAGAAATTAACGAAGCCGACATAATCATTGCCGCTAATGCGTCACCAAAACAAAGTGCTGTTGAAGTCGGCGGGATGGATGATTTAGCTGATAACCCTGAGTTTGCAATTGCTAAATCCGATCAATCAGCGGCATTAGAATCATTGTTAAAACAAGCAAAATTAGCCCATAAAAAGACCGTATTTGTCAGCTTACGAGCCCCTTACGATATTGCCCAATTTGGAAAATTTGGCGATGCTGTACTTGCCACCTATGCTTACAATATAGATGTAGATACAGATGAAAAGATTGCTGGCCCTGCTTTTACAGCGCTGGCAAACGTTTTACTAGGGAAAGCCCCTGCTAAAGGGCAGCTGCCCGTTACTATTAATGACCTGAACTGAGTGTTATTGTAGCAACAATGGGCAAGTGTTAATTTCAAGGAGAGTCACATGCAAAAAAATGCATCTTTAACCACTCCAGCGGCTATTCGTAAAATGGTACGCGAGGGTGACTACACTGGCAATACATCGGGCTTTGCTCCGGGCTTTGTGCAAGCTAATTTAGTGATTTTACCTAAACAATACGCGTTTGATTTTTTGCAGTTTAGCCAAGCAAACCCTAAAGCTTGCCCAATCATTGCAACTAGCCGTATACCGGGCGTTACAGATATGCCAACTGTTGGTGAAGACATTGATATTCGTAGCGACTTACCCCGTTACCGCGTCTTTAAACAAGGCCAAATGGTTGAAGAGGTTACCGATATTACGAATCATTGGCGCGACGATTTAGTCACCTTTTTAATTGGTTGCTCGTTCTCATTTGAAGAAGCGCTGATTGCCGCGGGTCTTGAGATCAGAAACATCAGCGAACAAAAAAATGTGCCTATGTATGTGACCAATATGGCTTGCCAAAGTGCAGGGATTTTTCACGCCAATATGGTTGTAAGCATGCGCCCAATGAAACCTGCCGATGCCATTCGCGCGATCCAAATTTGCAGCCGTTTTCCAAGTGTACATGGTGCGCCTGTGCATTTTGGCGACCCTGCTGCAATTGGCATTAAAGATATCAACAAACCTGAGTTTGGTGATGCGGTGACCATTAAAGAAGGCGAAGTGCCCGTATTTTGGGCCTGTGGTGTGACTCCACAAGTTGCAATTGCCAACGCGGCACCTGATTTTTGCATCACGCATAGCCCAGGGCATATGCTGATCACCGATATTCCAAATAGTAAAATGGCAGCGTTATAAATGACGATGAAACTAAACTGTGACCTTGGCGAAAGCTTTGGCATGTGGAAAATGGGCTTAGACGAGCAAGTTATGCCACATATTGATATGGCAAATATTGCTTGTGGCTTTCATGCTGGCGATGCCGATGTGATGGCAAACACCCTAACCCTCGCCATGCAGCACAAAGTAATGGTTGGCGCACATCCAAGTTACCCAGATAAGCAAGGCTTTGGTCGCCGCTCAATGGCTATGAGCGAAAAAGAGCTGACCAATTGCCTGCATTATCAAATTGCTGCAATTGATGGTATGGCTGCAGTACATGGTTTAACGCTTGAATACGTTAAGCCACATGGCGCATTGTATAACGATATGATGAGTGACGAACAAACGCTGAATATTGTTATGCGCGCAGTGGCAAGTTATGCAAAGCCATTAAAGTTGATGATTTTAGCTACCAACCAAGCAGCCAAACACAAAGTACAAGCAAAAGAGCTTGAACTAGAACTCATTTTAGAAGCGTTTGCCGACCGCCAATACACAGACGAAGGTAAACTTGTTGCACGTTCTTTAGCGGGCAGCGTACACGACAAACCGGCGTTAATGGACCAGGTAAAACAGTTAATTGCACATGGCACAGTTACAACGCGAAGTGGTCAGCAACTGGCACTTAATGCCGATAGTCTATGTGTTCATGGCGATAATGAAGCAGGTATTGCGCTCATTCAAGAGATCAAAGCACTATGTCAGCAAGTCTAAGCGACGCAGCGCTCAGCCAACACATTGAAACCTTGATGGTTGAACAAAACCCACGTGGTATGCAGCATTTATACGCAAAACAACTAACGGGTACGTATTTACGCGCAGCAAAATACCTTTATAAAGCACAAGGCACTGTGTTGATAGGTACTGGCTTTGCGGTTAACAATACTTTCGAGACTGATGGTCCGGTTGGTGCAATTGCACTTTACAAGGTACTCGAGAAGCTTGGTAAACAGCCCATTTTGGTTACTGGCAACCCCCTTTACAGTGCTCTAAAAAATGACTTTAATTGTTTTGAACTGCCAATTAATAGCATTGATAATGCACACACTTTTAGCATTAAAGCCCTTGCGCAGCTAAAACCTGATTGTGTTTTATCAATAGAACGCCCAGGGCTTAACGAGCATCAGCGTTATTATAATATGCGCGGTATTGATATTTCTGAGCATTGCGGCTGCTTTGATTTTTTTGTAACAGAAGCACCTTGCCCCACCATAGCGATTGGTGATGGCGGTAACGAAATAGGCATGGGTAACCTTGCACAGCATATGCAAGCGCTAAACATCATTCCTTGTTTAACTCCTTGCGATGAGCTGTTACTCGCCGATGTATCTAACTGGGCAGCATACGGACTCATTGCCTTTTTAAGTCGCTGGCATAACACCGATTTGCTGGCTGATATTGAGCCACTCAACATTTTGCATTACCTAAGTGAGCGCGGTAGTGTCGATGGCGTCACCCATAAAAATGAGCTCACCGAAGACGGCCTGCATGCAATGCATGGTCAACAATTAATAACTCGGCTTCGCCAACTTGGCGGCTTTACGACAGAGAATGAGGTTTAACAATGGGCACGGTATACCTAAACGGTGAATACCTTGGCGCTGATGAAGCAAAGATTTCACCAATGGATCGCGGCTTCTTATTTGGCGATGGCATCTATGAAGTGATCCCATCATACCAAGGCAAAATGCTTGGCTTTGGCGCACATATTGAACGTATGAATAACGGTTTAAACGAACTTGAAATTAAGCTCGATTACAGTGCCGATACATGGCGTAAAATCTGTAATGATTTATGCGAGAAAAACCAAGGTGATAATCTAGGGATTTATTTGCACGTTAGCCGTGGCGCCGACACTAAACGTGCCCACGGTTACCCAACTAATATTACCCCGACCGTATTCGCGTTTGCTTTTGAAATTCCGGCAGAGCCAAAAGGCGATATCGACAATGCAACAACTTACACTGTATCGCTTGAGCAAGACCGTCGCTGGCAACGTTGCCATATTAAATCAACGGCTCTGCTTGGCAACGTGATCCATTATCAACATGGCGCAGCAGCCGGTAACAAAGAAACCATTCTATTTAACCGCTTAGAAGAAATTACCGAAGCTAGTTCAAGTAACGTGTTTATTGTTAAAGATGGTGTGATCAGTACGCCACCACTTGATAACCAAATTTTACCGGGGATCACCCGCTGGTTAATCCTCAATATTCTTCACAGTTACAGTGACTTTAACGTGCAAGAGCGCATTATTAGTAAAGATGAGTTACTTGATGCCGACGAAGTATGGATCACCAGCGCCACTAAAGAAGTTGGCCCAGTTGTAAAAGTAAATGGCAAGTTAGTTGGCGATGGTAAACCTGGTGCAGTTTGGCAACAAGTGCAAAGCTTGTTTACCAAGCATAAGTTTGATTACTAATTTCATCGCCATTTAAAACAAACGCCTACTTAAAGTAGGCGCTTTTGTTTTAGCTGTTATTTAGTGCTTATTTTATCAAATGGCCAAGCTTGCAATAGGCCATCACTGGTTTCTGAATATAGTTGCTTACCATCGTAAGCCACACTCAGAACCGACGTACGTTGGCGCTGTTGTTTAGCTTCGTATTCAGCGATTAATTCACCATCTGCAACGCGATATAAACGCATCTTCATTTTTGGTGAGCCCGTTAATAGCCATTTATCTTGATTAACAAATTGCGATGCGGTGAATTCAATAAAGTTAGAGTATGAGGCCACTTCTGATAACTCTTTTTTATTGGCTAAATCAAAAAATACACGATCATCAACCGAGTCAATTGCAAAGCCCAAGCTTGCTGTTTTATTTAAAGTAACGTGATTCACTCTAGTCGCTAAACGCTCTTCAAAGCGAGTGCTACCATCACTCGTTGACCAAAGCTTTACGTACTTGTCGCTTGAGCCGGTAAACGCCCACTGACCATCAGCCGATAACGCCACGCTATTAATATCTAAACGATGAATATCAAAACGCTTAGTATCACCTGTACGGGTATTTATTACCTCAGCCTTGCCGCTACGATAAGCGATAACCAACGTATCGCCTACGGCTGAAATAGCGATGTCTCTAGCGATTTCTTGCCCGGTAAGCCAAGTACCAATACTACGCCCAGTGCGAGTATCGTATAAAGTCACCGATAATCGATTTGAAATGAAAAAACGAGATTTATTAGCGCTAAAGCCCACAAGCTCAACATGTTCAGCGCCCTGGCCTGTTATACAATCGTATAGACGCGCTTTTAACTGATTATCCCAAACGCACACCTCAGATTGGGTTGCCACTAACGCGTGACTCGCATCCTCACTAAGCGCCGTGGCACTTAGTAACTCATTACCATGGGCAAATTCACTACTAGCAGGGGCTGTAAACACCTCACCTCCACCACAGCCCACAAGGCTCAGTGTAAATACACAGCAAAGAGGTTTAAAAAGTTTCGACGTCATGATCATTCTCAATTTTTATAATTATTTTGTATAGAAGCAGTGTAATGAAAATAAACAGAACTTGGTAGGGGAACTAGCTGTCAGCTTTCAGCCGTCAGCCGTCAGCCGTCAGCCGTCAGCCGTCAGCCATCAGATTAAAAGTCGAGATGCGAGATGCGAGGTGCGAGGTAGGAGGTACTTTTGCGCCGAACAACAGCTTCCTAATCACAGCTTAAGATTACCCTACGCTTTTCTTGTAGGCGTGAAATTTATTTCGCGCGAAGCGCTGGCTGTTGTGCGATGCAGCGGCGCGCCATGCGAGCATGGCGCCTACTCTAAACGATTATTGGTCTGTTCTGCTCACGATTTCATAGCCTTCAGCTTCATAATCATTGATGCATTTTTGAAATTTATTTTGAAGTTTTATTTCATCAAAAAAGCCTAGTGAGTATGCATCACACTTTACTTTCATATGCTCACTGTTTTCCAAAACCGCATTTAGTTTGAGCTCAGCAAAACCAAATTTATAGGCTAATTCTGTGAACTGTGAATACAGAACCAAAAGCAGTACAGCAAGAAGGGTAAGTGTAAGCGTATTTTTCATTTTTATTTCCTTTAAAAGTGTTGGTAAAAAGACTGGAGCAATTATCGAACCAACAATATAACCTTATATAAATCAATACAATGAACTATTCACGCAAAAGCATAGTTGATATTTCCACCAATAAATAGTGAAAAAGACAAGTATTCCCTAAGATAAATACAACTTTGGAGTGATGAGTGTTTTTTAGGTGCGAGGGACGAGAAACGAGATGCGAAGTATGAGATTCGAGGTGCGAAATGCGAGGTACGAGATGTGAGGTAGGAGGTGCTTTAGCGCCGAACAACAGCTTCCTAATCACAGCTTAAGATTACCCTACGATTTTCTTGAAGGCGTGAAATTTATTTCGCGCGAAGAGCCGGTAGTTACACGATGTTACTGGCACGCCATGTAAGCATAGAGCCAAAGTAAAGTTAAGAGTTACGCGGCATAAAGCTACATAAGCTAGGCCCTGTTTCCTAGAGCCTAGCGCCTATTAACTTTACTCTTTCTAACTTTCCCCTTGCTAACTTTCTTTACCCATGCGTAAAACAAAACACATTAAGTTTATTACCGTCTAAGTCTCTAAAGTATCCCGCATAAAAGCCGGGCATTTCGCGTGGGCCGGGAGCGCCTTCGTCTGTGCCACCTAGTTCTATGGCTTTTTTATAAAAGGCATCTACTTGGGCTGGGGTTTCAACAGCTAGAGCAATCATAGTGCCGTTACCCACTGTAGCTTTTTCATCGTTATAAGGTTTGGTAACCGCAAAACCGGGCTTATCTTGACCTGTGCTCCATGCGACAAAGCGGTCAGTTTCTAAAAATCGCTCAGCGTTTAGAGTGGCGAACAATTCATCGTAATACTTTACTGCTTTAGCTAGGTTGTTAGTGCCTAACATGATGTAACCTATCATTGTGTGCTCCTTACGTTTAAAAGTGTCTGTACTCAACATAAAAGGGAAATGACCATCTGTCTATTGATTTCTCCATTCATCGCAATGGACTATATTTCTGATGGTTGTTACTTTATAACAGGTTAGCACGCCCTAATTTCTGCTCACTAACAAGGAAATAAAATGAAGTTTAAAACGTCTTTAGCACTGCTTGCAGCAGCCAGCTTTTACAGCCATGCAGGAGCTAGCAATACCTTTCAACTTGAAAATGTTTTTGATCTTGAATACGCCAACCAAATAGAAATGACAAAAAATGGCGATACAATTTACTTTGTGCGTAATCGCATGGATATCAAAAGCGACCGTAAAGTCAGTAATATTTGGTCAGTAAACCCAGATGGTAAAACCATGCTACCGCTAACGTCTGGCGTGCATATGGATTACTCTCCGGTATTGTCACCAGATGAAACTCGTTTAGCGTTTATTTCTACCCGAGATGGTAGCAGCCAAATCTATGTAAAATGGTTAAAAACCGGTAACGTAGCAAAAATTAGTAACCTAACGCAAAGCCCTGGGGGATTAACTTGGACGCCAGATGGTAAACAATTGGTGTTTAGCCAGTTTGTGCCAGCAAAATCAGCAAGCCCAGTATCTTTACCGGGTAAGCCTGAAGGCGCTAAGTGGGCAGAGCCAGCTAAATATATTGACGATACCTTTTACCGTGCCGATGGCGGTGGCTACTCTGAAAAAGGTTATCGTCACTTTTTTATCATCAGTGCAACGGGCGGCAATGCACGTCAATTGAGCGCTGGTGATTTTGATCATGGTGGTGCTATTAGCTTTAACGAAAAAGGCGATGCGTTTTATTTTTCGGCTAATCGTTATGAAGATAATGAATTACACCCAACTGAATCTGAAATCTATAAACTTAGCTTAGCGGATCGTTCAATTACCCAAATAACAGACCGTAAAGGCCCAGATTCACGCCCAAAAGTCTCTCCAAATGGTCGTTACCTGGCATACACAGGCTATGACGACAAAAAGACTAACTATGAAAACAGCGACATTTATTTACTTGATTTGAAATCAGGAAAAACCTCAGTACTCACTGCTGATTTAGACCGTAGTGTCGAAGATATAAAATGGGATGATAGCGGCAGAGGTCTTTATTTTAGCTACGATAGCGAAGGCAAAACATACCTAGCTTACCAGCCGCGTAGTGGTAAACATAAGGTGATTACCTCAGAGATTGGTAGTGTTGCCTTTGGTCGTCCGTATTCAGGTGGTGATTTTGATGTGAGCGAAGATGGTGAAGTTGCATTCACACTCGCAGATACCCAGCGCCCAGCTGATGTAGCATTAATTAAGCGCGGTAAAACCGCGCGTTTAACACAATTAAACGAAGATGCACTGGGTGACAAAGAGCTGGCTAAGGTTGAAGAAATTTGGGTTAAATCAAGCCACGACGGTTTGGCTATTCAAGGTTGGATTGCTTACCCACCGGGTTTTGATAAAAACAAAAAGTACCCACTTGTTTTAGAGATCCACGGCGGTCCTGTTGCAAACTACGGTCCTCACTTTAGCCCTGAAGTACAATTATACGCAGCCAAAGGTAATGTTGTACTTTATATGAACCCGCGCGGCAGTGACTCATACGGTAAAGAGTTTGCGCAAACAATTCATCATAACTACCCAAGTAATGACTTTGATGACTTGATGACAGGTGTTGATGCTGTCATCAATAAGGGCTTTATTGACGAGAGTAAGTTGTTTGTTACCGGCGGTTCAGGTGGCGGTGTTTTAACTGCATGGATTGTGGGTCATACAGACCGCTTTGCAGCAGCTGTTGTTGCTAAACCTGTTATCAATTGGATCAGCTTTGTACTAACTGCTGACTTCTACCCTTTCTTTGCTGACTATTGGTTCCCAGGTAAACCATGGGACAATATTGAACATTATATGAAGCGCTCTCCAATTAGCTATGTGGGCAATGTAAAAACACCAACTATGCTGTTAACCGGTGAATCAGACTATCGTACGCCGATTTCTGAAACCGAGCAGTTTTACCAAGCGTTAAAGCTACAAGGTGTTGATACAGCGATGGTGCGTATTCCTAATGCCTCACATGGTATTACCGCGCGCCCATCAAACCTGATGACCAAAGTAGCCTATATTCAATGGTGGTTTGATAAACATAGTAAGTAGTTGCGAGTTGCGAGTTGCGAGTTGCGAGTTGCGAGTTGCGAGTTGCGAGCAATAGTTTAGGTGCGGCTTTATGCCGCGCCATACACAAAACATAAAATAGTTTCACGCTTACCTGTAGCAGCGGCTTTATGCCGCGTCATTTAGTAAAACTATAACGCGGGGTAAACCCGCTGCTACTTTCTAACTTTCTAACTTTCTAACTTTCTAACTTTCCCCTTTCTAACTTTCCCCTTTCTAACTTTCCCCTTTCTAACTTTCCCCTTTCTAACTTTACTCTTGCTAACTTTACTCTTGCTAACTTTACTCTTGCTAACTTTACTCTTGCTAACTTTACTCTTGCTAACTTTGCTCTTTCTAACTTTACTCTTGCTAACTTTAATCTTTCTAACTTTCCCCTCGCTAACTTCTTCCCCTGTAAACCCCCTTTACAGTCAAAATGTGAGTAACTCCTTACATACATTTTTCAAATATCGGACATTAATCCAAAAGCAGTTAGTAAAAAATCGGTTTATAGCCAAAGTCAGTAACTTGAGTTAGTAAAAAATCGGTTTGTGCCGCTAAAAACCTAGCTTCAGTTAGTAAAATTTTGGTTTGTAAGGGTGTTGAGTTGGTAAAAAATCGGTTTATAGCTTGGGTGAGTTAATAAAAAATCGGTTTGTAAATCACAAGATTTTACAAAACAGGATTAAATTGCCGTTTATATGACCTAATTTTAGCCATTCTAGAGGCTGTGCTCTGCCAATAAGCCCTAAATTAAGGCTCATGAGGCGGAGGTAGTTAAATCCTGATCTAAAATTCTTAAGCTGGTAAATGCGTGATCTGTATTTTTATAAAGCTAGTAAATGGCTGATCCAAGACTTGGTTAAAGAGTGATCCGAGATGCGAGGTGAGAGGTGAGAGATGCGAGGTGAGAGATGCGAGGTGAGAGATGCGAGGTGAGAGATGCGAGATACGGGTTGCGAGGTGCGAGGTGCGAGGTGCGAGGTGCGAGGTGCGAGGTGCGAGGTGAGAACTGCGAGGTGCGAGTCTGACGGCTGAAAGCTGATGGCTACAAATGAAAAAGGGCCCGAAGGCCCCTAACAACATTATTGAATAGCTATAAAGGAAATTACAACTTGGTTAGAACTGGTTCATGGTATTTGCTTCACCACCGGCTTTAAGTGCATTTTCACCAGAGAAGTACTCTTTATGAGTATCACCAATGTTTGAACCTGCTAGGTCTTGGTGTTTCACTGATGCTTGCTCACGGCGGATTTCTTGACGTTGTACGTCGCGAACATACGCTAGCATACCTAGGTCGCCGAAATAGCCTTCTGATAGAATATCAGTGCTTAGCGCCGCTGTATGGTAAGTTGGTAGCGTGATTAGGTGATGGAAGATACCCGCTTCACGTGCACCATCTTTTTGGAAGTTTTGTACAAGTACGTCTGCTGCCGCTGCAAGCTCTGTGTCATCCATTTCTGGCGCCATTAATGCTTTATTGTCATCGATGCTTGGGTAAGCAGATAAATCTTTACCTTGTTCTTGCCACTCAGCATATACTTGCTCACGGAATTTAAGTGTCCAGTTGAACGACGGTGAGTTGTTGTATACCAGCTTAGCATTTGGTACTTGCTCTTTAACGCGGTTTACAAGCTCAGCGATTTGTTTAACGTTTGGCTTTTCTGTTTCAATCCACAGTAAGTCTGCACCTGATTGTAAGCTAGTTACACAGTCTAGAACTACGCGGTCTTTCTCTGTGCCTTCACGGAACTGGTATAAACCATTATCTAAACGTGTTGGTTTGCAAAGCTGACCATTCAGCTTCATTGCTGTGTCGCCTTCATTTAAGTCATCTACACTGTTTACTGGTGTTGTTTCTAGGAACGACGTGTATTGGCTAGCAAGGTCGCCAGGTGTTTTAGATACAGGCACTTTTTGAGTAAGGCTTGCACCTAACGAATCAGTACGTGCAACGATAATACCGTTATCAATACCAAGCTCTAAGAATGCGTAACGAACTGCATTAATTTTTGCTAGGAAATCTTCATGCGGTACAGTTACTTTACCGGCTTGGTGACCACATTGTTTTGCGTCAGATACTTGGTTCTCGATTTGGATAGCACATGCACCCGCTTCAATCATCTTTTTAGCAAGTAGGTAAGTTGCTTCTTCGTTACCGAAACCCGCATCGATATCAGCAATAATTGGCACAACATGGCTTTCGAAGTTATCGATTTTATTTAGTACAGCTTGAACATCACCACCGTTTGCTTTCGCTTCGTCTAGGTCTTTGTAAAGGTGGTCAAGTTCACGTGCATCAGCTTGCTTTAAGAAAGTGTAGATTTCTTCGATTAGCGCTGGAACAGATGTTTTTTCATGCATACTTTGGTCTGGTAATGGACCAAACTCAGAGCGAAGTGCCGCAACCATCCAGCCACTTAGGTAAACATAGCTGCGTTTAGTTGTTTTGTTATGACGTTTAATTGCCATCATCATTTGCTGTGCAGTGAAACCATGCCAACAACCTAATGATTGTGTGTATTGGCTGTGGTCAGCATCATAGGCTGCCATGTCTGCACGCATAATGTCTGCAGTGTATTGAGCAATGTCTAGACCCGTACGAAAACGGTTTTGTAAGCGCATACGGCTTGCGTATTCAGGGTTGATTGACTGCCACGTTTTGCCTTGTGTTTGACATAAAGTAGCTAGGTTATCGGTTTCGCGTTGATATGTTGTCATAATAAAAATCCTTCGAACGGGTTATCTATTTTTTGTTAGTGAGAGTGGCTACTTGGCGTTTGCTTCGTAGCGCTTAATTCAACATTAGGCGGATTTTTTGGATTTAGTAAATTTATAGTTGTTATTGCCACTATATCTTTAGTGAATGGTAAATAGCCTGCTTATTAGCCTTTTTTACGATATGGTTGAACCATGAATGATCAAATTAAGCTCGTTTAAAGGACATTATTATGACCACTCTCTCACTTAACGGTTTAAGCGTTGATCAACAACTTGCACAGTTTGTTGAACAGCAACTTTTACCTGGAACAGGCATTAGCACAGACACCTTTTGGCAAGGTTTTGCTGATATCGTCAATGAACTAACGCCAATCAATCGTGCGCTTTTAGAAAAACGCGAACAACTACAAGCTAAGATTGATGACTACCATAAGCAGCAGCCGGTATGGGATGCAGCTAACTATCAAGCATTCCTTGAAGACATTGGCTACCTCGTTCCTGAGCCAGCTAGCTTCAGCATAGAAACAGACCAAGTAGAGCCTGAAATCGCAAGCACTGCAGGGCCGCAGCTTGTTGTGCCAGTAAGCAATGCACGCTTTGCCTTAAATGCAGCAAATGCTCGCTGGGGCTCTTTGTATGATGCGCTATACGGCACTGATGTGTTGAGTGAAGACGACGGCGCTGAGAAAGGCTCTACATACAACCCTGTACGTGGCTTTAAAGTGATGGCTTATGCCCGCCAGTTCCTCGATAAAGCATTGCCTTTAGTAAATGGCTCACACATCGAAAGCACCAGCTATTCGGTGGTAAATAATGAGCTCTTAATCACATTACGTGACAGCAGTCAGGTTCGTTTAGCAAACCCTGAACAACTTATTGGTTATCAAGGTGAAGCGCAAAACCCAAGCGCTATCTTATTGAAAAATAATGGCTTACATATAGAACTGCAAATTGACCATCATCACCCAATCGGCCAAGCAGATAAAGCAGGTCTTAAAGATGTACTACTTGAAGCAGCCCTCACTACAATTATGGACTGTGAAGATTCTGTTGCTGCCGTTGATGCCGAAGACAAAGTAAACGTATATCAAAACTGGCTTGGTTTAATGCAAGGAAATCTTGTAGAAGCATTTAACAAAGGCGGTAAAACCATTGAGCGCCGTTTAGCACAAGACCGCCAATACCAAGCTTTAAGTGGTGAAACAATCACGCTAAAAGGCCGTAGCATGATGTTTGTGCGTAATGTTGGCCACTTAATGACTAACCCAGCTATCCAAGATAGTGAAGGCAATGACGTGTTTGAGGGCATTATGGATGCCATTATCACCAGCACTGCAGCACTTCATGACTTAAAAGGTACAAGCGGCCTTAAAAATTCAATAGCTAATAGCATTAATATTGTTAAACCAAAAATGCATGGCCCAGAAGAAGTGGCATTTACAAATACTCTATTTACGCGTGTGGAGCAGCTGTTAGGCTTACCAGCAAACACCATTAAAATGGGTATTATGGATGAAGAACGCCGTACATCAGCTAACTTAAAAGCCTGTATTTTCGAAGCTAAAAAGCGTGTTGTATTCATCAATACCGGCTTCTTAGACCGCACTGGTGACGAAATTCATACTTCAATGCAAGCAGGTGTAGTACTGCCAAAAGGCGCTATTAAACTTGAGCCTTGGATCAGCGCATACGAAGACCGCAACGTAGATATTGGTCTTGCAACAGGCCTTAGTGGTAAAGCACAGATTGGTAAAGGCATGTGGCCAATGCCAGATAAAATGGCGTTAATGATGGAACAAAAAAGTGGTCACCCGAAAAGTGGTGCAAATACCGCGTGGGTGCCCTCTCCTACTGCTGCAACACTGCATGCTATGCATTATCACGATATTGATGTATTTGCTTGTCAAAAAGCGCTTATAGACCGCAAAGAAGCAAGCCTTACCAGCTTGCTCACTCCGCCGCTTATGAAAGATGCCAGCAGCTTAAGCAAAGAAGATATTCAAGCCGAACTTGATAACAACGCACAGGGTATTTTAGGTTATGTTGTGCGTTGGATTGACCAAGGTATTGGTTGCTCGAAAGTACCAGACATCAACCATGTAGGCTTGATGGAAGACCGTGCCACACTGCGTATTTCAAGCCAGCACATGGCCAACTGGCTATATCATGGCGTTTGTTCTGAAGAGCAAATTAGAAAAACCATGGCACGCATGGCGAAAGTTGTTGATGGTCAAAATGAAGGTGATCCGGCCTACAATAATATGGCTGATTCAGCCGAAACTTTAGCACAAAGCGTTGCTTATCAAGCAGCTTTAGCCCTTGTATTAGAGGGAGTTAAACAACCTAGTGGCTATACTGAACCATTATTGCATGCGTTCCGTATAAAGTATAAGTCGTTAAATTAGCCACTACACAACTCCCCTTCGAGTTTCATGTGTCGTTCATAGCAGCCCTAGGGCTGCTTTTTTTATTAAACTCATAACGACAGTGAATAGCCACCATTCATGGCATAATAAAAATCTATTAAAAAAGGGGCATTTGTTACC
>NZ_JAKEVM010000034.1 GCF_022398475.1 Pseudoalteromonas shioyasakiensis
CTTTAATTTCATGCACATAATTAAAAAAACAATAATAACGCCCAAATAAAAACGCCAAAAACAACATCACATTAACAATTTGCAAAATAAATTTACAGGCTGTATAAGAGATTTACACCAAGTTTATTATTTAACTTCGGTGACATAATCATAAATATTCTAACTGGGGAAGTCGGAATGAAATTCAAAAATAATGCGCTACAACAAGCAATTAAATTTGCTTTAGCGACAACAACAGCTGGCCTGTTTGTGTCGGGTTCAGTTGTTGCTGCAGAGCAAGCAGCAGAAGAAACGAAAGTTAATAAAAATGTAGAAAAAATTGCCGTGGTTGGTACTCGTTCTGCGCCACGTTCAATCGGCGATTCACCAGTACCGATTGATATCATCGGTGGTGAAGAGCTAGATAAAGGCGGCAACACCGATATGCTAGAGCTTTTAAAAGGCTCGGTTCCTTCTTTTAACGTTCACCAAAACCCAATTAGTGATGCAGCGTCACTTGTACGCCCTGCTAACTTACGTGGTCTTCCTTCTGACAGCACATTAATACTTGTTAATGGTAAACGTCGTCATCGCGCATCAGTTATTGCCTTCTTAGGTGGTGGTATCAATGATGGTGCTCAAGGTGCTGATATCTCAGTTATTCCAAGTATTGCCCTAAAGCAAGTAGAAGTACTTCGTGACGGTGCTGCGGCACAATACGGTTCTGATGCAATCGCTGGTGTAATGAACTTTGTATTAAAAGATGCCTCTGAAGGTGGTTCATTCGAAATTCGTCAAGGCGAATACTACGAAGGTGATGGCGATACAACACAAATTTCAGGTAACGTGGGTCTACCATTTACCGATAGTGGTTTTGCTAACTTAAGCTTCCAATACAAAACAGCTGATGCAACTAGCCGTTCAGTACAACGCCCTGATGCGGCGGCACTTAACGCAGCAGGTGTACCTGAAGTATCTTCTTTAGCACAAATTTGGGGTGCACCTGAAGTTGATGATGATATTACAATCTTTGGTAACATTGGTCTTGAGTTAAGTAACTCATCTGAATTCTACATGTTTGGTAACTACTCTGAGCGTGACGTACGTGGTGGTTTCTACTATCGTAACCCACACACACGCCCAGGTGTTTACTCAAATGACGGCGGTGAAACACTGCTTGTTGGTGATTTAACTGGCGATATGAGCGGTAACTGTCCTACCGATATCATGATTGATGATAACGTTTTAGATAACCCAGATTACATCAATGGTGTTGCTAACAACCCAGACTGTTTTGCATTTAACGAAATGCTTCCGGGCGGTTTTACACCTAACTTCGGTGGTAACATCACAGATACTGCATTAACAATTGGTACTAAAGGTGAAATCACTTCTGGTTTCCTTGAAGGTGCTTACTATGACTTAAGCGGTACAGTTGGTTACAACGAATCTCGTTACTTCATCTACGACACAATCAATGCATCATTAGGCCCAGAAAGCCCGCGCGATTTCAGCCCAGGTAAATACTCACAGTTAGAGAAAAACTTTAATGCAGATTTATCAAAAGGTTTTGACTTTGGCTTAGCTTACGATGTAAACGTTGCCGGTGGTCTAGAATGGCACGAAGAAACATTCACAGTTGTTTCTGGTGACGAAGCGTCTTTCACAGCTGGCCCACTAACAGAACAAGGTTTTGGTATCGGTTCAAATGGTTTCCCTGGTTTCAAACCATCTGATGCGGGCGAGTATACACGTCGTAACTATGCTGCATACGTTGATGTTGAAGCACCATTCACAGAAGACTTCCTAATGGGCTTAGCACTACGTTATGAAGATTATGATTCATTTGGTTCAACAACTAACTACAAGTTAACTGGTCAATACCACTTAACTGAAGACTTAAACATTCGTGGTTCAATCAGTACAGGTTTCCGTGCACCAACTGTTGGTCAAGCAAATGTAAGTAACGTTCAAACAAACCTAAGCAGCGGTGTACTTGTTGACTCAGCACTTTTACCACCAACAAACCCAATTGCTGTGCAATTAGGTGGTACAGAGCTTGAACCTGAAGAATCACAAAGCTATACATTTGGTGCAGTTTGGACACTTGGTGACTTATTCTTCACAGTTGACTACTACAACATCCAAGTTGATGACCGTATCAGTCAATCCGATAAAATTGAGTTAAGCCAAGCTGATAAAGACACACTTGAAGCAGCAGGCGTACCAAACGTACAAAACTTAGCGCAAGTAAGCTTCTTCACGAATGACTTCGATACAACAACGCAAGGTGTTGATGCTGTAGCTAACTACTCAACTGATTTGTTAGGCGGTAGCTCAACATTCAGCTTAGCGTACAACTGGAACGACACTGAAGTAACTAAGTCAACAGACATTACTGGTGAGTTTAAAGTAAGCCGTTTAGAAAATGACTTACCAAATCACCGTGCAACGCTTAGCTGGGCACAACAGTGGGAGAATTTCTCTGCATTTACACGTGTTAACTACTATGGCGAATACCAAGGCGTACACGTAGATTACGATGCAACAGCGAAAACAGCTGATGCTGCAGTAACGATTGATGCAGAAGTAACTTACTTCCTAACTGAAGAGCTTAGCTTCTCTGTTGGTGCTACCAACTTATTCGACCAAGAAGCAGAGAAACTTGATTTCTATGACAGTACTGACATCCCTAATAACAACTGGGGTGGTAAATACTACGAAACGTCGCCATATGGTATCAACGGCGGCTTCTATTACGTGAAAGCTACGTATACTTTCTAAATAGAACAGCTTTCTAGGTTGAACAATCAACCTAGAAAGTCGATACCCCGGATTTATTCTGGATATTTATAGTTAACCAAGGCGAAAGACATTTCGCCTTTTTCGTTTTATAGTAAATAAAAATAACAAATAACCCGCCATTCCTATGCTGTTAGAAAAAGCGAATCAACTACTGAATGAAAACAAGCTTAAAGAGGCCGAGTTTCATTTTAAAACCATTCTCGATTCAGATCCTGAAAACGGCGAAGCGTTATTTGGATTGGGCCGTATTGCACTGCGTTTAGAACGTTATGATGCTGCTGTTTACCTTCTACAAAGAGCCTGTGAACGATTACCTCATATGCTTGAACCGCTCCATGCTCTTGCCGATGCTTTTAATGGCGTGCATTCACCACAAGATGCCTTAACCGTACTCGAATATGCAAAATCAATTGCCAGCCACAACCCTGAGCCACACTACTATCTTGCCCAACATTATTTAACCTATGGCGAGTTAGACAAAGCCTACGGTATTTTAAAGCATGCCCTTGGTATGGGAAATTACCCTGTAAAGGCGTACATTTTATTTGAGTTAGTGCAGTTTGGGCGTTTTAACAATGAACAAAATTACATAAATGAGCTACACCAATTTTTAACTTTGACCAATAACCTGCGCTTAAAAATGGTGTGTTATTATGCACTGGGTAAAAGCTACGATCAGTTAAATGATACAGAACAAGCTTTTAACTACTTTAGCCTAGCTAATAAGCTACAAACAAAACTCACGCAGTTTAAAACCCGTGACTTAGTGCCTTTTTATCAGCGCATCATAGAGCAAAATACAGCTGAACTAATTGATGCCAGAGACAAAACATTCACCGGCACAATTACACCCATTTTTATTATTGGTATGCCAAGAAGTGGCTCAACACTGGTAGAGCAAATGCTGGCAAGCCATGATGATTTTGCCAGTCTTGGCGAAGATGCCAGTATCAGCAATCAGGTTGTTGCATACCTTGAACAACAAACACAGCTCCCTTACCCAGATTGCTTAGCAGAGATAAACCAAGGGCTAATTAACAATGCCCGTAATATTTATATTGAACGAATAAAGCAAGCGCCAGTTGTGCGCCCCTTTATGATCAATAAACTGCCTGCTAACTATCAGTCACTTGGATTGATTTACTTACTCTTTCCTAACGCCAAGTTTATTAATATGCAGCGCGAGTATAATGCAATTGCTTGGTCAGTTTTTAGCAACTATTTTGCTGAAAACGAACCTTATTTTTGTTCACTCCCAGAGTTTAAACAATACTTTGATTTGTATCAGCAGTTAATGGAGCATTGGCAAAACGTGATGCCAGAGGCGGTTTTTGATTTAAGCTATGAAGCACTTATCAGTGACAGCGAACAAACACTAACAGCCCTGTGTAAGTTCTTAAACATTGAGTACAGTACACAGTTTTTAAATTTTTATAAGTCAAAAAAACCGGTGGCAACGCTCAGCAAAACGGCTGTAAGACAGCCGTTAACTGATAAAGCATTAGAGAAATACAAACGCTATGAGAGCGCAATGCACACGCTTATGCGTGAGTCTCAAACCAGTTCAACAAGTCAGCAAACTGATCAAAACGCGCCTGTGGGTGAGTAAGCATATTTATGTGATCATAATCGACCTTATGGCCAAACTTACGCCCATAAATGGTCATCGTTTGCTTACCGATGCCCGACTCTTCCATAAACTTTTCAATATCAATCGGCTGGCATAGCGCTTTATCTTTAACACCTGCCACATGCATAATGGGCGGTAGTGCCTTATCAGCTAATGCGTTGGCGTAATCAAAGCCATCGTCAGTATCGACCCAAGGTTTACGCTTAGCCCACTGCATACTTTGATAATGTGACTTACGGGTTTCATCATCACTGCCCCATTTCAGTTTTTTAGCCGGCACAAAACCATGCTTATGGGCAACTAATGGCGCCAAACCATACCAAATCAAATTACCTTGAATATACTTGCTTGGGTGATGGTTATACAAAGACCGTTTAGAACCAAAATAACCGCAGGCTTTCACATCATCAATCAACTCAGGAAAACGGGCAAACACACTGTTCATTAACACCCCGCCCCATGAGTGTGCCACCCAATAACGCGCAGGCTCGCCTTCAAGCTGCTTAATTTTATCTAAAAATGCAGGGATATCTTCTAAAATAGCCTCGGTTTGACCATACTTTGCATGCTTTGAAATCGCAGGTTTACTCTCACCACGACCACGTAAATCTGCCACATAGCAAACATAGCCATGCTCAGCTAAAAATGGCGCTAAACCTTTATTGCTGTGGGTATAAAAGATTTTGCCATTTTCAACGGCACCATGCATAAAAAACACCGCAGGGCCTTTCGCATCAGTCTTACTAATACGGCGTAAATGTAAGGTTTGGCTTTCGGCGAGTTTAATAAACACCGATTCTTGTTTAATCGTCACGTTTGACCTTTTTATTCTTATAGACTCATCGTACCAGTGTTAAATTACGCCAGTCTCTGCAGCAAAGCAAGTTTTTGGCGTGGCGATTGCCACTCAAAATGAGAATCTCAGGCACGATGAGATTTTGGTTATAGAGTAGCAATAATGCAGAGCCATTATTCATTGATGTTAGACTTGCACGAGCCTTTGGCTAAATGTTTAATGATTTTAATGCTACGTAATTAAAATATTCGGGAGAGACGGCCTTTTGCAATTTGCGGTCATTGGGCCAACATTGAGTGCGAGCAGACGTTGAGCATTACCATATATGAACAAAAATCAGAGCCGAAGGCAACCCCAAGCAAGCTCCGCTTGCGTCTACAAAGGTTTATTATACGCGAAATGACTCTAACATAACCTCTTTACAAGAGGTATCGCCATACCTAGCGTTTTTAAGCTTGTCATCACCCCTATACCTTTTTAATTTACAGGTTCTATCTACACGGATAATTACCACCTGATTATCTAAGTTGAAATAGACACTAAAGTAAGAATTGTGAATGTGGTCTTTAGGCTTAACTTTCAATTTACTGGCTTTTGATAGTGCAAGCATGAAGGCTTTCTGTATAGGCTTAGTTGATAAATCTTCACTGAGGGAAAATATTGCCAATTCCTCCTCTGGAACCAGATCAAATAATGGGAATCTATTTTTAAATTCACCTTCAATATTCTCCATCCGAATTGCTAGGCGGCTATCATCATACTGCTTTAAATTAAGGTCTTTCACTGCTCGAACAGCATCACCAAATCGCAAGGGGAAAAAGCGATTTTTCTTAGGTTTAGATTTTAAATCTTTATTGAAGGTCACGATGCAAATTCCATCTGCGTTAAAAGGGTAAAAAATTGTGGGCTAAAATTGAGCGAAGCGAATAGCCCGCAAGTTATTTATCCCTGTTTAATTGCTTGTTAGCTCTCGTTTACTAACTTTGCCTCAACTAAAAATTCATAAAGCCCAGTAGCGATAAAGCGGCCATAACTATCCTGAGTGTAACTTTCACCATCATAAACCCGATCTACAACAACAAAATACATTTCACATCTTTTGGTAAGTGGAACCATCAAATTCAAACCTATGGTGTCGTTCTTTGTTTTAATTCTAATATATAGTTTGGTGTTTTTGGGTGGTCTCTTAGCGGTTGATGCTTGCTCCGCACTAGTAATAGCATTAATTAATAGTTCTTTTGATTGGGTAGAATTTAATGCTGAATTTGTCACATTAATATACTCAGAATTTATCGCTTCAATTGAGACAATATCTTCAAGAGTAAGACTACTAAATTTAGCTAGTTTATTTGATCCTTCTGAACTATCCCAAAAATAACAAATCCACCCATACACAATATAAGTGACAATTATAACAGCTAAAACTTTCCTCAATAGTCAATCCTTACTTTAAAAGCTGACGCCCGTATAATGGGCGGATTAAGCTTGGCTAAAATTTGAGAGGAACGAGCGCCAGCCAAGCGTTAGGCGTTCATTATTAATGCGTTTGTTATGTGCTCTCAGCTAACCAGTTACAATTCTATGTTTTTGTTTGATTGGTTCAGTTGATGACCAACCCATTTCTTCAGCAACCAGCTTGGCAAGTGACCTAATTTCTTCCCAATTAGGATCGTCAAATAAAGCACTACTTTCAAGATACATGGCTGAGAATTGCGCACCTGAATGCTGATTAATAAAAACATCTAACGCCTCAATAGATGCTACTTGTTTAGGTGTTAAATCACTAACTTTCAAGTCGTCTAAGCATTCACCAAACTCAAGCACCAATTCATCACCAACAGCCGCGAAACTTGGATAAAGTGCCTCTTGAACTTTTGCTGATGCGGCAAGTGCCATAATCGAATTTTTCAGGTTGTCCATATTTCTACCGGAATACATAACGCCCGGCTCAACAAGCAAATTTTTGATGGCTACTTTTTTGCCACGCCAAAAAGGTGACAGCGGAAATTTGTCTGGTGCAGCAGCTTGTTAAGCCTTTATTGCAACAATGAACGTAATAATGGCGCACGATAAGCATTGTCCTTTTCATTGAACTCCAGCCTTTTCTCAGAAAGATCAATGTTTATGAAAACCTCAGAATACAGCTCTTCCTCTCCGTCAGGATTGAAGAAGAACTTCATTCTGCAGGGTGAGACCTCAAGCTGTTCAGGATTGCTTGCAAGCCCAACCACTTGGGCGTATACCTCATTTGAAACCGATACACCACTTACGGTGGCTCCGTAGAGACTAGCTAGTGATCTTATAAAGGCAACTGACTCCGCCCCGGTATTCTTGAAGAATGCCTCTCCCCAATAAAAGGGAGAATCAATACCTTCTACTGCTTGCGGGTTCCACGTTGGCAACAGCTCGATTGCAAACCCAACTATATTGCCTTTCAGGTTGCCTTTAACGACAACTTCATATGAACCAGATTCGAGCTTCTTGGAGTTTGAAATTGTAAAGGTCAGATCGACAAAACCCTCTTCCTCACCAACAACTACTTCAGGATAGTCTTTGGCGGAAGAAAAAATACTCCAAATCATTATTAGTATTCCTAAAACGTACTTCATATATGCGCCTAGAGCCTTAACGCCAAGCTCTTTATGTTCGCCATTTAAGCACTTTGTTATGTGCGTTTGTATGCATCTTCATGTGAGATGCCAAGATTTACTAATAAATCTTCAAAATAGCCAACATCTTCTAACTCGCGATTATCCTCATAAGCTAAGCACAAAATAATTCTCATCTTTGCTACTTCTGGGACAGATATGTTGTAACCATCGTTACTATCAACCCATGACCACAAATCCTCTTTTAACTGCTCAAGGTTAAGATTTATATGTTCAACCCAATAACCTTTTAGTTGTGAAAATGCACTTTTTGCCAAAGGGATTTCCGGCACACCAAGCTTCTCTAACCAAGAAATCATATGGGCTGCATACTTATAATTTTCGTTCAAGCTAGGAAACTCCCCTGATCTCATAACGCCGTAATAATCGGCACAAAATAGCAGGCTAAAATTAGCGACGAAGGAGCGCAAGCCTGCTGTTTTGCGTCCTTTGGTTTAGGCACTTGTTATGCGTCTTTTTGCCATGGCAGTTGAAGATACAACAACGCAGTAGACACAAAAATAATTGCAGTAAAAAATTTGGCTAACCTTATATTTATTTCGGAGTAGCCAATACTTACAGCTATAAAATAAAGTACCAGAATTGAAAGTGAAATAGCGAAAGCAAAAATAAGTGAACCAATAAATTTGTTTATGCTTGATAACTTTAATTTTGTATAAGTGAAAACACCAATCAATAATGTAGGTACAAAAGCTAATAGCACTAAAGTGCTGTTGGCTCTTTAATTTCGCCTTCTTGGAGTTCATCTATTGTTATTTTTATGATTAATCCAACTAACACAATTCCAACGAATTTGAGTGTAATTTTTAGATTTGACCAAAACTTAGATTTGAATTCAGAGGTCAATTAGAAACTCCATTTTCTCGAGGTGCATAACGCCCGCATTTTCGGCTGATTTGGAGCGCAGCGGAAAAGCAGTCCGACAATATGCGCTTGTTAACCATTAGTGGCACTGTAACTCGAGTTGAAATTGGTTTTTATGCACTGGACAACGAAAGAAATAAACCAGCCCAACGTCTCCCCACATGATATTAGCTTCATCTTCGGAATCAACCTGGGCGTAAAATATCATTTCTGAATTGCATTCAGGGCAAGCAGGCCCGGCTTCACTTTGAACAAAACGAGGATAACCACCTAAAAGCGTCGCATAATCATTTAAGCACCCAGCTCTCTCTACAGCCTCTTCATACTCTTCCCATGGAGAATCATCATTGATCTTGCAACATAGCTCACTTACCTCCTCGGAGGCAGAAGCAATACCTTCCCAATCAGGGAGAACTTCAACTATAGAGGTTATTACCATACAAGGCGTTGGTGCAAACTCGTCATTCGAAATCCGATTTATTTCTACAATTTTACTCCTTGAAGGCTCATTGTATAGCTTTACTATCCATTGTCCCTTTTCTTCATCACCGAAGCCACACGGAAAACACTCATTGCAATAATAGAAAACGAAGAGCTGCTGTTCTATTTCATTGTGAATTTGGTTAATAAAAGTCAGCTCTTTCTTACAAGTTGGGCACGAGGGCCAAGTATCTCCTACCTCCGCGTAAGGCGGCCCACCAAACTTGGAGTGGCAGGAAGCAACCAAAGCTGCGTCATCACTTTGAGGCTCTAGTTTTAGTGCCTTTGTAACCAAAGATTTTAAAAGACCATCCAATTTTTGTTTACTCATTTCACTCCCTTCTATTGGCTAACGCCGCAATATGGGGCGTATTATGCTTTGCTAAAATCAGCAACAATGGACCACCAGCCAAACTTTAGACGTCCCACTTATAATTGCCTTGTTAGGTGAAGTTTTCGACTATTTCAATAGCTCGTTGTTTTGTAAAAACACCATTAATTTCTGGATCTGTTAATTCAGCTACGTAGTCAAAAATTCCTTCCTCTTCAAAATCAACTAAATCACATAGTTGAAGAGCATCAGCAATAAAGCATAAGTGATTTTTATTTAGTTTATCTTGAATGAACAATTCACAAAGCTTTTTTATATCAACAAAAGATATAGCAATCTCTTCATCTTCAATGACATCGAGAGTAATAGAAGAACCTTTGATATCCAATTTATTTTCATAATCTGAAAATTCAGTTATAAACTCTCCTAGAAACACTTCTGGAGATATGTACTCATTTAATAATTTGGATAGCGATGACAGCTTCACCTTTGCTCAGCTAACAGTGTATTTGTCAATTAGTCTTTACACTCAAAACCTTTAGAGTCGACTTTGGCGACGTTGTCTTTATTGTCACACTCTTTAATTGCCATCTCTGTGTGATTGTGCTCATTGTATTGTTTAGCAATTACGCCAAGGCTTAGCACAATTACTTAAGCTATCACTATTTTTTTAATTTTAGACATAAACATTCCTTTGAAAATAAAATATTTAAATACAAACAGTTGCGCTTGCTATTTTTGATAAAACTTAATCAATTAGTGCCATCGAATTTAAATTGAAGTTATAAATAGAAAATGACTCACCTTCTTCTTTTAACGTGACGGTTATTTGTGCGTCTCCATTAGTGTATGAAGCTGGAATTAAATAAGTAACATAAGTACCAGAACCACCTCCAGTGACAGCTTTAGAGCTAACATTTATAAATTCAAATTCACCTAGTTCTTTTAATTCGCCCAACTTTGAGAATGCACGCATGATTTTAGAAATATCTTCATCTGTGGCATTTTCAATTGATGATGGGGTCATATAGTTTTTGAGAGTCTGAGGGTCCCATTGAGAGATATCTGTAATTGCTGAATTTAGGTAAGGAATAGCAGTTTCTTTGTAAGCAGAGGATTTATTCGCAGTCCAAATTGCTAAAAGTACAAATAAGCTAATTAACACTAAAAATGTTATACCAATTCCTTTAAGTATCTTTTTAACCATGATTTTTATTATTTTTCCTTGATTGAATCACTTAGAATTTATCAGCTTTAAATGTCTTATGGTAGTACCAATGTGACCCAATTTGTGTCGAAATTTGTTAAACACGAATTTTAGTTGCTTGTATCATCGCCAAAATGCCCGTTCTTTGGCTCTTAACCTCAAGTAGCCCATACTCTGAGTAAATCCACTCAATCAGTTTTCAACTTATTTTTGCTCAGCATATATTAATGCTACTAAGCAAAAATATATCCACCGCAAACTAACTCAGAGCTAAGATTTATTTGGTACAATCAGTCTTTGATATGGCTAACAGATAGGTTTTCCTCAATGCATCCGCGAAATCGCCACTTGAATGGCTACGACTTTACTTTGCTATGCAAAGATACTCCTGCCCTAACACCTTATATAACGCAAACGCCAGCGGGCACTGATACCATTGATTTCACCAATGCACTAGCGGTTAAAACCCTCAACCAAGCGTTATTAAAAAGCCATTATAAAATCGATTTTTGGGATTTGCCCGACAACTACCTTTGCCCACCGGTTCCTGGCAGAGTGGATTACATTCACCACTTGGCCGATTTATTAGCAAACGATAACCAAGGTCATATTCCTACGGGAAAGCAAGTAAAAGTGCTTGATGTAGGCACGGGTGCGAATTTGATTTACCCGCTTACTGGTAATCACGAATATGGCTGGCACTTCACCGGTTCAGATATTGATGCCTTGTCTGTTAAAATTGCCAAACAAATCGTGCAATTCAACCGCCTCAAAATTAATGTTAAGCAGCAAAACAACGTCGATAAAATGTTTACAGGCGTGATATCGAATAAAGATGTTTTTCATCTAACTTTATGCAACCCCCCATTTCATGCCAGCGAGCAACAGGCCAAAGCAGGTACTGAGCGTAAATGGAAAAACCTAAACAAAGCGCCACAAAAAGTGCTTAATTTTGGTGGCCGCCAAAACGAGCTTTGGTGTGTAGGCGGTGAACGCGAATTTATCAGTAAAATGTGCATTGAGAGCCAAGAGTTTGCAGAGCAATGTATTTGGTTTACATCGCTTGTTTCAAAGTCTGACACTTTGCCGCATATAAAAAAGTTGCTTAGTACACTTAATGTGAAAGAAGTAAGAGTTATAAAAATGGCACAAGGCCAAAAAATTAGTCGCTTTATTGCTTGGAGCTATTTTGACCAAGCCGACCGCGAAGCCATTCTTAACGAACTAGTATAAGGATAATAGATGATCGACTTTCGTTCAGACACAGTTACAAAACCAACAGCAGCCATGCGCGCGGTCATGAATGACGCCCCAGTAGGCGACGATGTATATGGTGACGACCCAAGCGTTAATCAGCTTGAACAATATGCTGTTGAGCGCCATGGCTTTGAGAGCGCCCTTTATTGTAGCTCAGGCACGCAAGCAAACTTACTTGCATTGATGGCACATTGTGAACGTGGCGACGAATACATTTGTGGGCAACAAGCACATAACTACAAATTTGAGGGTGGCGGTGCTGCTGTATTGGGTTCTATTCAGCCTCAAACCAATTGAAAATAATGCCGATGGCAGCTTAGATTTAAACAAAGTTGTGGCTGCAATTAAAGCTGATGACTTTCACTTTGCTAAAACCAAACTACTTAGCTTAGAAAACACCATTGGTGGCAAAGTTCTCCCGCTAAGTTATCTAAAAGAAGCCAGAGAGTGTGTTGATAAACATAACCTTGCTCTGCACTTAGACGGTGCCCGCGTGTATAACGCGGCGGTTAAGTTAGGTGTTGATATCACTGAGATCACTCAGTATTTTGATTCAGTGTCTATTTGCTTATCAAAAGGACTCGGTGCGCCTGTTGGCTCACTATTACTAGGTAGCAAAGCACTGATTGATAAAGCGCGCCGCTGGCGTAAAGTACTTGGTGGTGGTATGCGCCAAGCGGGTATGCTTGCAGCCGCTGGCCAGTATGCACTTGAGCATCACGTAGCAAGGCTTGCTGAGGATCACGATAACGCGGCGTATTTAGCTGAACAGTTAAACACGTTAGCTGGTTTTGATACGTCAACTTTTCAAATCGATACCAATATTGTTTACGCAAATGTTGCCGAACATATCGATTTAAAAGCAGTGGCACATGCGTTAAAAGAGCAAAAAATGCTGTTTTCACCAGGTAAACCACTGCGATTAGTGACCCATTTAGGCGTCACTAAGCAAGATATTGATAGCTTTATCTCGGCATTAGCGGCCGAGATTTAACGCTTCTTTATAATGTTTGCGGCACACCGATACATATCGGTCGTTGCCGCCAATTTCTACCTGATCACCGTCTGCAATCGCATTGCCATGCTCATCAGTACGCAGTACATGGTTAGCTTTACGACCACAATGACATACTGTTTTTAACTCAATTAGTTTGTCTGCCCAGGCAAGTAGGTATTGTGAACCACTAAATAGCTCACCTCTAAAATCGTTACGTAAGCCATAACACAGCACCGGAATACCAAGCTCATCAACCACATCTGTCAATTGCATTACTTGGTCTTTTGATAAAAACTGACACTCATCAACTAAAATACAATGGCGCTTTTGCTCTGCATTTAATGATTTGATTAGCTCAAATACATCTTTATCTGCATCAAAAATATGCGCATCAGCCTGTAAACCAATACGTGAAGACACCTTGCCAACACCTGCTCTATCATCAATAGCCGCTGTTAAAATAACAGGTTCCATACCACGTTCGCGGTAGTTAAATGCAGATTGTAAAAGTGTGGTAGATTTGCCTGCATTCATTGCAGAATAATAAAAGTACAGCTGTGCCATGATGTTGCCCAAATTTTAAAGTCGCAATATGCTACCCTAATCGCGCGACAACATCATCTATTACCTTACTCTTATTACCTCAATCGTTGTCCCAGTAAAATTGCTGTTTTATAACAAGCCTTCGTGTTTCAGTAACCACTCTTTTCTTTCAAGGCCACCTGCATAGCCTGTGAGTTTACCGTTTGCACCAATAATTCGATGGCACGGCACAATAATGCTAATGGGGTTTTTAGCATTTGCAGCGCCCACTGCACGCACCGCTTTTGGGTTATTAATGGCAATTGCTATATCTTGGTAGCTTTTGCTTTGACCAAACTCAACATCCATCAGTGCACGCCAAACTTGCTTTTGAAAGTGAGTACCTTGGGTATCAAGGGGTACTGTAAAACGTGTACGCTCACCGTTAAAGTATTCATTAAGCTCACTTATACACATTAAAATGGGTGTAAGAGTGTGCTCATCAACAACCTCTGTTTGCATTGCAACCACCGGGTAAAAGCCAACGTAACTGATGCCTTTTGATGTACTTTGAATGGTAATATCGCCAATGGGGCTTGGCATAATAACTTGTTGCATACTCATAATTGTTGCCATAGTTGAAAAGTTAAATAAGAGCGAAATGGCGCACAATGCTCGCTATTAAATTCGCTTATTCCAGCGAGGGCTTTTTTAACCCCTAAGTCGCCCGCCAATAGAATATCGGGGTGGCTTTGACCACGCAGCTTGGCGTAATTAACGGTCCACGGGCCAATACCTTTGAGCTCTAGCCAATTATCAAGCTCTTGATTATCTGGGTTTTGCTGACAATAAGCACTTAAACGCCGTAGCGCATCTTTACGTGATTGTGGCATTTTAAAAAAATCGAGTTCAGAATTGGCAACCCATTCAGGGCTTGGAAAATAGTGGTTATCACTTTGCTGATTAAACTCACTTACAAGCTGTGTAACGAGATTGTGAGCCGCTGTAACACTCACTTGCTGACCAAGTACCGCACGTATGCCCGCTTCATAGTCTGACCAAATTCCCGGCAAACGCAGCCCAACACAAAGTGGCATCGCACCTTTAAGCTCTGCATCTAAATGCTGTTCAATAGTGTGCGTGTCGGCGTCTAAATCAAGCACACGGCGAATGTTATGGATCACTTGCTGTAAATAGCGGGTGTTATCAATATCAATTGCCACTTTAAAATGGTTTTTATGCTCAACAAAATGCGCTGTGAATTGCCCTTGGCAATGCTTATCTTTAAAGGTGCGACCATAGCTCGTTGCGCTCAACCATTCTAGGCCACTAATTAAACGGCGCTGTAAAAAGTCATGGAGTGCTTGCCAGTTATAAGGCGGCCTAAATGCCAGTGTTAGAGTTAATGTTGAGGCTGGTTTTTTATCAGACTTACGTAACTTTGAAGGGGCAATATTTAACTGCTTTAAAAAAGCATCGTTAAAACGGCGAATACTATTAAAACCAGAAGCAAATGCGATATCTGCCACCGACAAATCTGTTTCTTGTAATAGCTGCTTGGCAAAATTGCATTGGTTAAATAATCGATACTGGGTGATCGAGAGTCCAAAATGTTGGTTAAACAAACGGCGTAAATAGCGGCTCGACACCCCTAGCCTGTCTGCTAAAACCTCACAGTCGTAAGCCTCGCCTTTATCAATCAGTTGTTTTGCGCGTAATGCGGTGGTTTTAGTACCTAGCCAAGCTGGGCTATTCGGTGCACTATCTGGGCGGCAGCGAATACATGGCCGAAAACCATCTTGCGCAGCCAAGTGCGCGTATTGGTAGTATTCAACATTCTTTTCTTGTGCCGTTGGTGCTGGGCAAATGGGTCTGCAATAAATGCCAGTACTTTTTACCGCCACAAAAAACACCCCATCAAAGCGTGGGTCGCCGCTTTGCCTTGCTGTTTGCCATTGTTGGCTAGTCATAATTATTCTCGTTACACGCTAATACCGTTAGCTTAACTGAATATTATTTTTTGACTAGCCAGTTTCGGACCTTAACTATTTAAACAGCTATTTAACTGCGGCTAAATATCGGCGCTCAACTTCCGGCCAATTGATCACTTCGTAAAATGCAGCAATATATTCAGGGCGACGATTTTGATACTTCAAGTAATACGCATGCTCCCACACATCAAGCCCTAAAATAGGCGTATGATTATGCATTAATGGGCTATCTTGATTAAGGCTACTTTCAACGACCAACTGGTTATTTTCATCAACACATAACCAAGCCCAGCCACTACCAAAGCGGCTTACCGCGGCATTAGTAAATTGCTCTTTAAATGCGTCAAAGCTACCAAACGTATCAACAATGGCGGTGTTTAACTCTTCACTTGGCGTACCGCCGCCATTAGGAGACATAACTTGCCAAAATAATGAATGATTATGATGGCCACCTACATGCTCTTGTACTGCTTTTTGTAAAGACTCAGGCATTGAAGAAATAGTGCGTAGTAATGTTTCAGCATCTTGCTCTGAATAATGGCTGCCATCTAGCGCAGCATTCGCTTTATTGATATAGGTTTGATGATGCAAAGTGTGATGAATTTCCATGGTTTTCGCATCAATGTGCGGTTCAAGTGCATCATAGTCATACGCTAAATCGGGTAATGTAAAAGGCATACTGATTCCTTATCGTTAATGTAATAACTGCGTTTTGTGGGGATGGTCAGCTAATAGCTGATTGATTCGGTTAATAAGTGCCGGAAATGCTGATGCCATGCTGGCAAACTTAACCAGCTCATAATAGGTTTTGTGATGATGGTGCAGCACCAAGGTGCGAACCTGCTGCTCAGGGTGATTTAAAAGCACGCTTAATCGTCGATGAGCATGACAAAGCCAGGTGCAGGCTTTATCGGGTTTTTGCATGACTTTAAAAGTGTCGGCAAGATTCAAAGTGGCAACAACAAATGCTGCAATACAATGCTCTAACGAGCGAGTTACCGACTGGTTGATTGTGATATTAGAAAACTGTGCGAGAAGTGTTTCGGCGCAGCTACTCGCAACCGTGTAATGATCACGCGCAGTTATAAGCTCGCCAGATTCAAATGCTAAGTTGCCTTGATAAATTGCACTTTGCCAAGGGGCCAGCGCGTCATCAATGGTGTTCGAAGTTAACGGTGTGTGGCGTGTTGTTTGAGTCATAAAAATCACCTGCACTTATACCAATCATTCTATGTGTATTTAAACTACACACAGAAAAGATCAAATGCAAATGATTTTTATTTATATTGTTATTTGGTGATTTTTAGTTATAGCAACATTACTTATTGATGCGCAAAGTCGATAAGCTCTTGGCCTGTTAGGCGGTAAATAATCCATTCGTTTTGCGGTTTAGCACCTATGATGTCGTAAAAATCAATGGCTGGTTTATTCCAATCAAGTACCACCCACTCAAAACGACCACAATCTTTTTCGAGTGCTTGCTTAGCAAGATATTGCATAATTTGCTTACCAGCGCCTTTACCACGGCTGTCAGCACTGACGTAAAGATCTTCTAAATACAAACCATTTTTACCAAGCCAGGTTGAGTAATTATAAAAATACACAGCAAAACCAATTGGTGTGTCGCCCTCTAAACAAATAACACTATGCGCCGTTGCGCCTTCACTGAACAACGTTTTTAAAATAGCTTGCTCGTCTGTTTTAACTGCGTCGGGTTCTTTTTCGTAGATAGCAAGTTCGGTAATAAAATGTAGGATTGTTGCAGCATCACTCGCGACTGCCGGACGAATTGTAATTGCGTTACTCACTCTGTATTCCTTTTTTACATCATTATTGTAACGCCCAGTTTATAAGGGCTTAAGCATGGTGTAAACGCCCTTTACAGAAATACACGGCATTAAGAAGGGGCTACTAAAAGTTAGCCCCATTATGCTTTATTTACTCATCGACTTATAAAGTACCGGAAGTACAAATAAAGTTAAGAAGGTTGCACTGACCAAGCCGCCAACAATAACCGTTGCAAGGGGCTTTTGTATTTCGGCGCCTATTCCTGTGCTTAGGAGCATTGGAATTAGTCCAAGCATTGAAGTAAGCGCGGTCATCAGTACGGGTCTTAGCCTTGAAACAGCGCCTTCAAATACTGCTTTATCTTTGCTATCTCCTGCACTAATCCGTTGATTAATGCTTTCGACCATCACCACACCATTCAATACAGCAACACCAAACAGTGTGATAAACCCTACTGAACTGGGTACAGATAAGTATTGTCCTGACACATACAATGCAATCACCCCACCAATCACAGCAAGAGGAACATTGACAAGAATCAGCACCACTTGCGATAGGTTACTAAAAGCAAAATAAAGTAATAACGCAATCAGTAACAAGGCTACAGGCACTACTATCATCAGCCGCTGCTGTGCCCGTTGTTGGTTTTCGAACTGCCCGCCAATCGCCACACTGTAACCACTTGGTAGCTGCATTTTATCGGCAATGGTAGCGCGTATATCGGCAACTACAGATCCCATATCTCGCCCCTGCACATTCGCTTGAATAACCACCCGCCTTTGAACATCATCGCGACGAACTTGCGGCGCGCCAGACTCAATTTGTACATCAGCTACATCCCCCACCCTTACAATGGCACCCGTGGGGGTTTGCAATCTAAGATCAGCAATCACATTTGGGTTTTGCCGAAAGCTTTTTGCTATACGCACATAAATATCATAGCGCTCATTGGCATTGATGATTTGCCCTGCAGATTGCCCGCCAATACCGTTCTGAACTATATCCATTAAATCAGCCACCGATAAACCAAAACGCGACAGCGCCAAACGGTTAGGTTTAACTATCAGCTGTGCTTCGCCGCCTATTTGCTCCATCGCGACATCTTTAGCGCCAGGTATTTGCTGAACTAACTGCTCAATTTGTTGGCCTTTTTCAGTTAAAACGGCTAAGTCACTACCGAATAACTTAATGGCCAATTGCGCTTTAACACCGGATAAAAGCTCATCTACTCGGGTTGCTATAGGCTGTGAAAAGTTAAACAAAAGCCCCGGAAATTGCTCAAGCTTAGCTTCCATTAGCTGCTGTAATTCGACCCGCGTTTTCGCGTTTACCCATTGCTCATGAGGTTTTAAGCCTAAATAGATTTCAATGTTGTTAACTGGTTCAGGATCTCCCCCGACTTCAGCCCTACCGATTCGGCTCAGCGCATATTCAACCTCACTAAATTCAAGCAACATGGCTTCAAGCTTAGGCGCCACTGAGATTGCCGTATCGAGACTTGCTGATGGAGCAAGTGTCACACGTAGGTTAATAGTGCCTTCTTCAAGCTCTGGCACAAATTCCGTACCCAGCCTAGGTAGCATAACGGCCGCTACAATCAGTAATAACCCTGCTATAGCTAAAACGCTACGTTTAGCCTGCAATGCTTTTTGTAAAGCCCGTTGATAAAGCATATCGATAGGTTTTAACAAAATACTTTGTTTTACTGTCACGCCCTTAGCAAATAAGTACACACACAGAGCTGGCACTACAACCAAGGCAACGATCACAGCACTAATAATTGCCAACATGATGCTCACTGCCATTGGCTGAAATAACTTCGCCTCAACGCCTTCAAAGCTAAACAACGGTAAAAATACCGTTAGAATGATCAAAGAGGCAAAAAAGATAGGCCGTGCCACTTCTTTTGCAGCAATAGCCACCAGCTGCGAAGAAGGCTTATGTTGATTATGCTTCATCCCTAAGTGCCTAAATACATTCTCAACCATCACAACTGAGCCATCTACCAGCATACCAATGGCAACAGCAATCCCACCCAACGACATTAAGTTTGCCGACAAGCCAAGCCATGCCATTACACTCAGTGCTAAGCCAATCGAAATAGGGATCGACAACAACACCAAAAATGTTGCTCTTAAATCCAACAAAAATAGCGCTAATACAATGATAATAAATACAAAAGCTAAAAGCAGTGCATCAATAACCGTTTGTACCGCTTGGCTAATAAGCTCTGCTTGGTCGTAAATGGCTTTAAATTCAACCCCTTTTGGCAGTGCTTGATTTATCATCTCGATACGCGCGTTAATGCCATCAATCGTTTGCTTGGTATTTGCCCCCATTCTTTTCAGCACGATACCAGTCACCACTTCACCACGATTGACTATTTCGCCTTGCTCATCACGTTTTGACAAGGTGACAGCACCTTGGCGAATTTCACTACCAAGCTCAACAGTTGCAACATCAGCCACTTTAACGACTGTACCATCAATGGTTTTGATAGGTGTTTGCGCAATCTCAGCAAGCCCTTTTTCGCCTGGGGTAAACCAACCTGTACCACGAATAACAAGCTGCTCTTGACCACGGTTCATGTACCAGCCACCCACATTACTGTTGTTAGCATCTAGAGCTTCACTAACATCTTGCTGTGTTAGGTCATAAGCAAGTAACTTATTGGGGTTTATGTTCACTTGATACTGCTTAACCTCACCGCCAAATGACAGAATATCGGTAACACCATCAATGGGTAATATAAGTAATTTAACCACCCAATCATTTAAACTACGCAATGCCATGCTATCTATGTTGGCATCTGGCTTTGCTTCAAGTAAATACTGATAGACTTGTCCAAGCCCTGATGTATTAGGGCCCATGGTTGGCATACCCACACCAACTGGGATCAACTCTTTAGCAGACTGCAAACGTTCAAAAACCAGTTGCCTAGCAAAGTAAATATCGACGCCTTCTTTAAACACCACAGTGACGCCCGATAACCCTGTTTTAGAAATAGAGCGTACCTGCTCTACATCGGGCAGCGCATACATAACTGCTTCTATCGGGTATGTGATCAGTTGCTCTACTTCTTCAGCCGCAAGCCCTGGTGCTTCGGTATTCACCGCAACTTGCACATTCGTCACATCAGGAAAAGCATCTAAGTTAAGTTTTGGGATCATAAATGCACTCACTGCAATCGCTGCAAGTAAGGCTAATACCACCAGTAGACGATTCTTTATCACCGCCTCAATTAATAAATTAAACATGCGTCACCTCTAGTGGTTATGCGGATCAAATCCGCCTTTAGCTAGCTGTGATGCAATAAAAAAAGCACCTTGGGTGACAACTTCAAGCCCGGCTTTAATACCTAACACTTCGCGATAATCACCAAAACTTCTGCCAAGGGTTACTTCTTGGGCAGCAAAGCCACCATCGTCATCAACGACAAACAATTGCCAGTCACCATCTGTACTGCGTGTTAATGCATTTTCTGGTACGGCAAGTACCACTTGATCGGTTTCAAAATGAAAATACACATCGGCAAACATGCCTGGGTGCAAACTATGCTGCGTGTTTTTTACCTCAAGCCTAACAGTTCGTGAACGTGTTTGTTCATCAATGGTATGTGCTTCTTGAATAACCCTTGCTTGATAGCGATTACCGTTAACTTCTAACAGCGCCGTAGAGCCATTACTGATAGTACGGTCTTGATTAGCTGAAAGCTGAGCAGCAACCCAAAGTGCAGATTCATCGGCTATTAGCATTAGCTCAATCCCCGAATCAACTCGCTGACCTTGAGCAAAGTTATCGGTTAAAACAGCTCCCGATGTTTGTGCAAACAAGGTATATTCACCGAGTTTTTCTGGGCTTATGGTGAGTGTTTGTGCAATAGCTTGTTTTGATAAACCAAAGGCAACTAAACGGCTATAAGCCACTTCATACTCGGCTTTGGCAGTTAAGATTTGCTTTTCGCTGACTGTGCCCGGGGTCATTTTAGTAACGCGTTGCCACTCGGCTTCTGCTAATCTAAATTCAGTTTGCTGGCTGGCCACTTCGCCACTAAATAAAGTGACTAAAGAGTCTCCTTTATTTACATGCTGCCCTAATAAGGCATGGCGTTTTACAACGATAGAATCAACACGCGGTGACACCACATAACTGGCATAGCCATTGGCTTTAATTTCGCCCGGTGCATACAAGGTTTGCTTGTGTTTTTTCAGTACAAGGCGCTCAACCTTGATATTAGCGAGTTGCTGTTGCTGCTCAGTTAAACTGACTTCATTAGCATGTTCAGCTTGCTCATTTTCTTGGTGGTTATGCGCTTGTTCTGTCGCATAAATATTTGTCACAATCATATAGCATACGCACAGCAATGCGTAACGCATAAAATTTCTTAAATACATATAGTGTCTCTTACTTAAAATGGGCTAAGCCCAAATAAAATCTAAAAAGGGTTTTGGATTAAGTAAGAGCTAAAATAGGTGGGCGATGAAGCGGTGCTAAGTCAGCCGATTTGAAGTTGAAAACAAGTGATTCAATTTTAGTAAAGTAGATATCAGTAGGTTCAGACAATTGCAGCGAATCGACAAACGCTGGGCTGTGACAAACATGACAATGGCCTTTTTCGGCTGAGTCAGACAACTGTTTGCTAAGCTCGGCATGCTCTGATTGATGTAACAGGTGGTCGCCATTGGCTGCGCAATGGGCTTCAAGGTCAATTTCTTCTGATAGCAGTACCGAGGTGTGATTAAACGCAGCATTATGATCGGCCACATCATAGCTATCCAGCAATGGCTGGAGCAATAATACGCTAATCAAAATAATAAATGCAGCTTTCACATTGAGCCTAAAAATTAGAACTAAAAATGGTACAATGGCGCTAAATTAACAAATCCACCGGTATTTGAACAGTAAATTATAATCCGCACACGAACAAATCATTACAAACATTTCAATACCACGGCACGCATGGTATAAAAATAAAGCAAATCAATAACTCGGTATTTTTATGGGACACGGACACCACCATCATCACGATACAAATAACCAAAGCACCCGCCAACTCATGCTGGCAGTTGCAATCAATGTGTTATTAACTGTCGCTCAGGTGATTGGCGGCCTCGTTTCTGGCAGTTTATCGTTAATTGCTGACGCACTGCATAATTTAAGTGATGCCTCGTCGTTATTCATTGCCCTAATTGCCCGAAAAATTGGTGCCAAACCTGCCAACGATCGTTATCAATACGGCTACAAACGCGCTGAAATTTTAGCAACCTTATTTAACAGCTTAAGTTTAATTGTGATTGGTGGTTACCTAATTGTTGAAGCCATCTCCAACTATTTAAACCCAGAGCCTATTGATGGTTGGATCATCATTTGGGTTGCAGGGTTTGCACTGGTTGTTGACCTAGTCACCGCCCTTTTAACTTACAAAGCAGGCGCAAAAGACAGTATGAATATTCGTGCTGCGTTTATACATAATGTGTCTGATGCATTAGCTTCTGTGGTGGTGATTATAGCAGGCACCTTAATCATTCTTTATCAATGGTATATTGTTGATTTAATTGCCACTATGCTGATTTCTGTGTATGTCATTTACCATGGTGTTTTGTTGTTAATAGCGAGCAGTAAAATTTTGATGCAGGCAGCCCCTGATAATTTTGCTTTAACAGAAGCTATTAATGAGCTTAAAGCCCAATTTGCCATCACTAATATTGATTACCTTAAAACATGGCAAATAGATGATCATCACGTTCATTGCGAGCTCAAGTTTAGTGCCAAGCACAACATCAATAACGACGAAATACGTCACTTTTTGCATGATAACTTTGCAATTGAAAGCTGCACCATAGAACAAGTTTTAGTGTAAATGTTACGCGTTATCATTTACCATTCAGTTTTGTTTTAACAGTAAACTGAAGGAACTAACCTTGTTGAAGTTGTGGTTACGTCGTACGCATTTATTGCTTGCCTTAGTAAGCGGTTTATTTTTAATTTGTTTAAGTTTGACCGGTGCGTTGCTTATTTACGCAAAAGATATTCAATACCTTACTCAAAGCGATAAATGGACTGTAACGCCAGCGGCTTCAGCACTTGATTTTGATAGCCTCATAAAACATGTTTCAGCTTCCACCAAACAACCCGTTACCCTGTTAATGCCTGAACAGCGAAGTGATCTTGCCTGGCAATTACAGTTGGCAAACAACCGCTATGTCAGTGTTAATCCATACAACGGTCAAGTGTTACATGAGTACGATTACTACACTACGATTTATGGCTTTACCATGGCTTTGCACCGCTGGCTGCTTTATGAAGATGGCGATAAAAACCGCCCGCTAAGAAACTGGGTATCGGTGTGTGCGCTTATTCTTATTATTGAAATTCTGCTCGGCTTTTATATTTGGGTTAAACCAAAAAATCGTATCAAACGCTTGGCTATTAAACGTAAAGCAAAATTTAGAGTGCTGATGTATCAGCTACATACCGTTCTGGGTGTGTATTTTTTAATTCCACTTATTTTAATTGCTTACACAGGTATGGCGTTTAACTGGAAACCACAAACCAAAGCCATATTAGAATTTGTGATGCAAGGCACAGTTGAAGATAGACCAAAACCGCCAGCAGTTGTTCCCCCTTTAACGGATACGCCTTTTCAAGTGCAAAAAGCGTTTGATAACGCACAAACTGTATTTCCTGAAGGTAAGTTATTTAGAATTTATTTACCGAAAAAGCCAACTGATAACATTGGTTTTAGAATAGAGAACCCAGGTGAAAGCCATGCCTATAGTTGGGTATGGGCAAACCCATATTCAGCAGATATTGTTGCAAGCTATGATGCCAGCCAAAGTTCTTGGACCACCCAAACATGGAACTTTAAATATAAGTTTCATATTGGTGATTTTGCAGGCCCTATTGTGCAATTACTGTGGTTACTATTTGCTTTGTCACCGTTATTTTTCACGATTTCAGGTGTTTACTTTTGGTACAAACGGCATTACAAATAAACAATTTTATCGAAAATACCATTCGCCATGAATATTGAGCTCAAAAATGCCTTTAACACCGAAATGATATTGGCTAAAACTAGTTATAAGAAAGCAGATTACACAACCGCTTTTTATCACTTAGAGCGGGCTCATATACTGGGTCAAAGCTATATCATTGCGCATACTTACTCACATTGGTGGATGTGTAAAATTGGCTTTAAAACCCATAATGCCAAGGAAATAATTGGTCAGTTTGCTCGCATGGCAGCTTCAATTGTATTTTCGCGTATTTGGGTCCCACTCGGTAATACCGGCGGCACTAATGTTAGCCCTTTCAAACCAATGCCTATTCCAGACGACTTAAAACGTTTTTTAAACTAGCGCCAGCTAAAACACAGCTACTGTCCTGCTATTCCTAATCGCTATTTGCTTAATAACTAATTCAAATAAGTAGGTACAAAACAACACAACAATTTATTGCAAATAATTATCATTAGCCTTGCCTTTACACTTCTTTACATTTAGACTGCCGCACAATCACATAATAAATACCGATTTAACAAGGATAAACATGTTAAAAACTTCACTGACTCTGGTCGCTATTGCAATTAGCAGCCAGGCATTTGCTGATGATGCCATCAATAAAAAACTCACCGCAGAAGAAATGGAACACGTTGTTGTATCAGGCAGCCGTGTATTTGAAAGCATTGATGAAGTACCCGCTTCTGTAACGATTATTAGCCAAAAGCAAATTGAAGAACATTTAAAAGTTAATCCAGAGCTACAAAGCTTACTTGCGCAAATGGTACCAGGCCTTGCTCCAGATACAGGTAGCTCGAGTAATACAGGTCAGAGTTTACGTGGCCGTGCACCACTTGTGATGATTGATGGTGTGCCGCAATCTACACCACTCAGAAACGGCTCTTTGGGAATTAAAACACTCGACCCAAGTGCCATTGCGCGTATCGAAGTGATCAAAGGTGCTACCTCCGTTTATGGTAATGGTGCATCGGGCGGTATTATTAATTACATCACAAAGCAGGCAACAAGTGATGGTCAGCCAGAAGGTGAGATCAGCCTATCTTCACGTTTTAGTGCAGTTAAGTTAGAAGAAAGCGCCGGTGCGCGAGTCTCTGCTGCGGTTAATGGCCGAGCAGATAAACTCAGCTATTTATTTACTGCAAGTTACGAAGAAAATGGCGTTCAACGTGACGCCGAAGGCGATATTCTTGGCTTACAATATGGTTTATCTGATGCAGTAACCGAAAACTACTTCACCAAACTTGGTTATGACTTTGACGATGAGAAGCAACTGCAATTTAGCTATAACTACTTTAGCTCTCAACAAAAAACCGATTTAGGTGACGTTGTTGGTAACCTAAACGATGGCGAAAAAACGTATGCTATTCATGTACCTAAAGAGCTGCAAAAGCAAGGCAAACCACAAGGCCCAGATGGTAACGAAAACATTACCTTAAAATACACAGACTACGCCCTGTTTGCTAATACCCAAATGACGCTCGACCTTTACATGCAAGACATCGAGAATGTGTTTTTCTTTTCTACAAACTTAGCTAACCCAGACGAAGGCTACGAAGGCGGCCAATCAATTATTCGCTCTGAAAAGAAAGGTGCACGCGCTACCTTCAATACCCTTGTTGATTTTGACAATGTTGAAGCGACCTTCATTTATGGCCTAGATGCACTGAATGATGTGACGTCTCAGCCACTTGTTGATGGTCGTGTTTGGGTACCAGAAATGGATATGGAAAGCCTTGCTGGCTTTTTACAAACAAAATGGGTAATCGATAATGATTTAGTCATTAAAGCGGGTGTGCGCCAAGAGAGCATTGATTTAACCGTTGATGATTACAACACCTTAAAGCTTTGCCGTTCAGAAACACAGTGCTCTGTGCCACTTAGCGTAAAAGGCGACACTATTGATTACGATGCAACCACCTATAATGTAGGTGTTAAATACAATTTACTTGAGGCTTTCAGCCCATTTGCCAATTATTCACAAGGGTCTGATATCTCAGATATTGGCCGCCTACTACGTTCAGCAACGGTGAATGATATTGGTCTAATTCAAACAGAAGCATCAATCATCGATAACTATGAAATTGGTTTTACCTCACAGTTTGATGACTTACGTTTTGAATTTGCAGCTTACCGCAGTACATCAGAGTTTGGCACCACCAATAGCTTTAATGAAGTAACGGGTGTTTATGAGCCGGTACGTGCACCGCAAGAGATTTGGGGTTACGAAACATTAGTTGATTATAAAATTAACCCAACTCTAAAACTGGTTGCAACTTACAGCTATGTTGAAGGTAAAAACACCGAAGACGACATTTACTTAGGTTCGCGCCAAATAAGCCCACCAAAAGGCACTGCTAACTTAAACTGGCAGCCTAATGATGAGTTATCACTTGCGGTGAGTTATTTATATGTGGGTTCACGCAAACGCTTTGAACCAAATGCAGACGGCGACTATGTTGGCGACCAAGGGCCAATTAGCAGTTACAACCTATTTAACCTAAGCGGTCGTTATAACTTTAGCGAGAACTGGCAAGCGTTTATGGGCGTAGAAAACCTATTTAACAATGATTACTACCCTGCCCGTGCCCAGTCATACACCTACGGTGGCTATAACATTAAAGGTTTAGGTACCACTGTTACACTTGGTGCAACCTATAGTTTCTAAGTTAAATTTTGTTTAGAACAACAAGCCCTTCTTAGTAAGGGCTTTTTTTATTTAAGAATAGAAACGATAAATTGTTCATTTATCAACCATTAACGCAAACTTAAACGAGAATCACACTCAATAGTAAACAACTGATTTACAAAGGAAAAAGTTTGCAATCTTGTTTTTATATACTACAATTACCGCAACTTGGAATTCGAGGACAGCATTATGAAAGGTAACCAAAAAGTCATCGATAGTTTTAACAAACTACTCGCAAACGAATTAGCCGCTATAGATCAATACTTTATTCATTCTCGTATGTATGATGATTGGGGCCTAAATAAGCTGTATGAGCGTCTTAACCACGAAATGGAAGAAGAAAAAGATCACGCTGATTGGTTGATCAAACGTATTCTGTTTTTAGAAGGCGTACCAAACATGACTAAGCGTCGTGATCTATTAATTGGCTCAGACGTGAAAAGCATGATGCAAAACGATTTAACACTTGAACTAGAAGTGGTTGATTGTGTTAAAGAAGCAATTGCTATCTGTGAACAAGAAAAAGACTATCAATCACGCGAAGTGCTTGAAAAGCTATTGTTTGATACAGAAGAAGATCATGTTTACTGGTTAGAACAACAGCTTGGTCTAATCGACAAAATTGGTAGCCAAAACTACCATCAATCTCAAATGGGCGAATAGAGGCTAATTGTATGAAAGGCGATAAAAGCGTCATTGCTGCACTTAATAAAGTATTAGCGAATGAATTAGTAGGTATTAACCAATACTTTTTACACGCTCGTATGTTCAAAGATTTTGGCTTTTCAAAATTAGACAAAGCTGATTACAAAGTATCTATTCAAAAAATGAAAAACGCCGACCGTTTAATTGAGCGTATTTTGTTTTTAGAAGGTTTACCAAACCTACAAGATTTAGGTCGCCTACGTATTGGTGAAAACTCAGAAGAAATGATTGAAGCTAACATGAGCTTTGAACTTGATTCTCTACCTGATCTTAAAGCGGCAATTAAACTTGCTGAAGAGAAAAAAGATTACATCAGCCGTGAAGCGCTAGATAACATCTTAAATGAGCAAGAAGAACAGATTGATTGGCTTGAAACACAGCAGCAGTTAATCAAAACCGCAGGGCTTGAGAATTACCTGCAATCTCAAATGTAATTTGCTAAAACTTAAAAAAGCAGCCTAGGCTGCTTTTTTTATGTCTACGGATATGACAAGTTGCCTTCGAATTTGGCTTTTAAAATTCATTAGTTAGATGGAATTTCATTGCTTCTCGAACACACATGAGACTTCAGGTTTATTCAGCGTGTAAGTAATACTGCCGTTCTCTTTAAAACGCAGATCTTCAGTTGTTGAACCGTTGTCGTCTTCATTATCACAGCGAAAATATCGCTTGGTTCTAACAATGCCATCTACAAAGTATTTTAACTTCGAACTGACAACGCAAAAGTTAGGTATCTTCTTTACCTGCGTGCCGTTGTGTAAGTCACTAAAATCGATTAACGTCCCTAAGGTAAAGCCTTGCGTTGGTTCTTTTATCAATGAAAAAGATGCGTTTTGACAAACCGCATCACTGCCTTCTTTTGTTTTGTAATCACCTTGTTTGTCTTTTATCAGAGCCAAAAACTGTGTTTTATTGCTCGGCTTTACATCCAGCAGAGCGCTGGCAATTGACGAGGTTGATAGTAAAAAAGCCACTAAACAAAAGTAATATCTCATTGAAAATCCATAAACTTATAGACACTTTACTAGCATAGCATGCTGATTAAGGTTGGTGAATTTATAACGTATTAGTTAATACGATTAAAAAATGCTTTTGGTTCTATTTTATGAACTTTGCATAGGCAACCAACCAGTTTATATGCTATAAATTTTAATGATGATAACTTTTGGAGGGAATCAAATGAAAATAGTCAAACTCATCGCTTTAACCACATTTTTGGCCTTAACCAGTACTCAAAGCCTAGCGGGTGATGACGACTGGAAAACAATCGCAGAGAAAAAGGTCAGCTACAAAAGCGAAACCGATACCGTTAACCCTATCACCAGCAGCCACTACAGCCATATTAAAGTTAAGTGCACCCATGGCACTGTGAATCTTAAGAAAATTAAAGTCGTTATGAACAACGGTGAAGAAAAAGTGTTTGATAACCTAGGTGTTTTAACCAAAGGAATGTCATCACGTAGCTTAAATTTGCCAGACAAAAACGACGCTAAACTCGATAAAATCAAGCTTGAATATGAATCAGTAGGCAGCACAGCCCTTAGTATGGCAGGCGTAACCGAAAAAGCCGAAGTTGAAATTCTCGCAAAAAAAGCAAAGAAAGAAGATTAAAGTTGCGAGATACGAGATGCGAGATGCGAGATGCGAGATGCGAGATGCGAGTCAGGATGTTAGAGCCTATACAGTTTCACAAACAGCGGCGTCTTTCCGACGCGACTATTTAAAAACAAACGCGCGAAACAAGTTTCACGCCTACTTTAGAAAACATTAGGCACTAGGATTTAGGCTCTAGGACGCGATATAAAATCGCTGCTACTCGTTCGGCGTTGAAACGCCTCCTAGAAACTTGTAACTCGCTAGCTTTACCCTTTAACGCGCTAAACAAATTTCACGCCTACGGTAGGATACATTAGGCGCTAGGATTCAGGCTCTGGGACGCGATGTAAAATCGCTGCTACTTGTTCGGCGTTGAAACGCCTCCTACAAGCTTTACCCTCGCAACTTGCAAACTTTACTCTCGTATCTCGCTAACTTTACTCTCGTATAGCAGTACCGGTTAGTTTGCGGCATTGTTCGCAATGGCAGAAGAAAAAACGCCTAAAGTTATCAGCGACTTTATAACTCACTTCGCCGCAGCAGCATCCACCAGTAAGTGTTTTAGTCATATCTATCTCCTTATTCGCTAAGCTAAAAATTTATTCCCTAAACGATGCGCTATTTAATAATTTTTGGCAATAAAAAAGGCCATGTTGCGCTTACAACATGGCCTTTTTGCATTGACACAACTTAGAAATCTAAGTTTGATAAAACTTCATCATCAACGTTATTAGACAAGGTCACTTTAAGTTTAGGGGTACGATCCATTTCACGTTTAATCGCAAAATTAGCTTCTTCGTTACGCGCCCAACTACGACGAGCAATACCGTTGTTTACATCAAATAATAGCATAGATTTCAAACGACGCTCGGCAGCTTCACTTCCGTCTAGTAGCATACCAAAACCACCGTTGATCACTTCGCCCCAGCCTACACCGCCACCATTGTGAATAGATACCCAAGTAGCACCACGGAAACCATCACCAATTACATTGTGAATCGCCATGTCTGCTGTGAAGCGGCTACCATCATAGATGTTTGATGTTTCACGGAAAGGTGAATCCGTACCACTTACGTCATGGTGGTCACGGCCAAGTACAACCGGACCAATTTCACCACGATTAATGGCATCATTAAAGGCTTTAGCGATTTCAGCTCGGCCTTGTGCGTCTGCATAAAGAATACGAGCTTGCGAACCAACTACGAGCTTGTTCTGTTTCGCATCTTTGATCCACGTGATGTTGTCTTGCATTTGCTGTTGGATCTCTTCAGGCGAGTCCGCCATGATTTTATTTAAAACGTCTGCAGCAATCGCATCTGTTTTATCAAGATCTTCTGGTTTACCTGACGTACATACCCAGCGGAACGGGCCAAAACCGTAGTCAAAACACATTGGACCAAGAATATCTTGTACGTACGATGGGTATTTAAAATCAATACCGTTTTCAGCCATTACATCGCCACCAGCACGTGATGCTTCTAGCAAGAACGCATTCCCGTAATCAAAGAAGTAAGTACCTTTTGCCGTGTGCTTGTTAACAGCATCGGCGTGGCGCTTAAGCGTCGCTTGTACTTTTTCTTTAAATACTTCTGGCTCTTCACGAATTAAACGATTTGACTCTTCATAGCTGATATCAACCGGATAGTAACCGCCTGACCAAGGGTTATGAAGTGAAGTTTGGTCTGAACCTAAGTGAATGAAAATATCTTCTGCTAAAAAGCTTTCCCATACATCAACCACGTTACCGATAAAGGCAATTGAAACCACTTCTTCATTTTGCTGTGCCGTACGTACACGCTCAACAAGCTCTGGCATGTTATCAATTAGCTCATCAACCCAACCTTGCTGATGACGCTTAATAGCCGCCTTAGGGTTAACCTCGGCACATACGGTGATACAGTTAGCAATGTTACCCGCTTTAGGCTGAGCACCACTCATACCGCCTAAACCAGCAGTTAAGAAGATCTTACCTTTTGGTGATTCGCCTTTTTCCAGTACTTTACGGAATGCATTCATTACCGTAATGGTTGTACCGTGAACAATACCTTGTGGGCCAATGTACATAAATGAACCCGCAGTCATTTGACCGTATTGAGTTACACCCAGTGCATTGAATTTTTCCCAGTCATCCGGCTTTGAATAGTTCGGGATCATCATACCGTTTGTTACAACCACACGCGGTGCTTCAACTGATGATGGAAATAACCCCATAGGGTGACCCGAGTACATGTGTAGCGTTTGGTCTTCTTCCATTTCGCTTAAGTACTTCATAGTTAATAAGTACTGCGCCCAGTTTTGGAATACCGCACCGTTACCACCGTAAGTGATTAGCTCTTCAGGATGCTGTGCTACTGCAGGATCAAGGTTATTGTCGATCATTAACATGATAGCGGCAGCTTGTTCGCATTTAGCCGGGTAATCGCTAATTGAGCGCGCTTTAAGTTCATAATTAGGCTTAAAGCGATACATGTAAATACGGCCAAATTGCTTAAGCTCAGCGGCAAATTCAGCGGCTAATTCTTTGTGCCATTCTTTAGGGAAATAACGCAATGCGTTACGAATAGCTAATTGCTTTTCGTCAGCCGATAAAATGTCTTTACGTTTTGGAGCACGGTTTGCATCACTTGGATACGGTTTTGGCTCTGGTAATACGCTTGGGATACCTTGCTTAATTTGTTCTTGAAAAGTCATTATTTGCTCCCTTAGTTAACTTTAAACGCTTGCGATTTAACAAGTTCTACCATGGCATCAATGTCTGGCTTAAGTAAGCGGTCTTCTTCTAGTTTGGTAACTTTGCTGCGAATTAGCGCAAAGTTTTCTTCAATGATGTCTGAACACTTGTTAGGACGTCTAAATTCGATTGCTTGCGCTGCATACATCAGCTCAATAGCAAAGATTTTATCAAGGTTACCTAAAATCTGGTTTAACTTACGACCAGAGATACTACCCATAGATACGTGATCTTCTTGGCCCATTGATGTTGGTACGCTGTCTGCTGATGGCGGGAAACACAATGATTTATTTTCTGTTACCAGTGCCGCAGTCACATACTGCGGGATCATCATGCCAGAGTTTAAGCCACCCGATGTCGTTAACAAACGCGGTAAGCCGTGTAGGCCCTCAAGCAATAAATAACAACGACGATCAGCAATGTTACCAAGCTCTGCCGCTGCGATTGATGCGTAATCTAATACCATAGCAAGTGGTTGGCCGTGGAAACCACCACCCGAAATAGCTTCTTCTTCGCTGATCACAATTGGGTTATCTGTAACAGAGTTCATTTCTGTTTCAGCAAGCTCTTTTAAGTGGTAATACGCGTTACGTGATGCACCATGAACTTGTGGAATACAACGCAGTGAGTAAGGGTCTTGAACACGGTCACAATCAGTGTGTGAAGCCATGTTTTCAGAGCCTGCAAAAAAGCTACGCATGCGCGCTGCAACTTCAACGTTACCTTTAAAAGCACGAATTGCGTGTAACTCTTCACGGAACGGCGATTCGCTACCTTGCATACCTTCAATACTCATAGCACCTGCTACATCAGCAAGGTCTAATAAGTAACGCATTTTAGTAAGCGCGGTAATGGCATGCGATAAAATGAACTGAGTACCGTTAATTAATGCAAGGCCTTCTTTAGCATGTAAATCTAAAGGCGCTAAACCGTGCTCTTTTAATACGTCTGCTGCTGGCTTGATTGTGTCTTTTACCCAAAACTCACCTTCACCTAAAAGAGGTAAGAATAAGTGTGATAACGGTGCTAAGTCACCTGATGCGCCAACTGAGCCTTGCTCTGGTACAACAGGGATAATATCAAGTTCAATAAACTTAAGCATACGCTCAACAACGGTTAAACGAATACCTGAAAAACCTTGGCTTAATGCGTGTACTTTGGTGATTAGCATCAGCTTTGAAATAGGTTTAGCGATTGGCTCACCCACACCAACAGCGTGTGTGATCAATAAGTTCTTTTGTAATAGGTTAGTTTCTTCTGGAGAAATTTGTGTATCACACAATGGACCAAAGCCCGTATTGATACCATAAATGGCTTTTTCTGAGGCAGCCATTTTGTCTACGTTTTGGCGGCTTTTATTAATTTTATCAATTGCTTCTTGGCAAAGCTCTGCCTGTAACGTACCGGCTGCAATAGCATTAACGCTGTCTAACGTTAATTGGTCAACACCATACTTAAATGTCATTTATAACTCCTAAAGAACAGGATTAAGTTTTATTTAGATGGAGTCTAGCTTGCTCTAGTTGTTTTACAAATGCATAATTATCGTTATTCATTCCAGATTTATCGAACTAAAAGAAGAGCTATGCAAGTTCATGACGTAGACCTGCGCTTATTGCGCGTTTTTGTAGCAATTGTTGAGTGTGGCGGGCTTTCAGCCGCAGAGTCACGTTTGAATATTGGTCGCTCCACCATCAGTGCGCATTTATCTGATTTAGAAGTAAGGCTTGGTATTAAATTATGTAAACGTGGCCGCAGTGGTTTTGAAATTACAGACGCTGGCGCCATCACTTATCAGGCATCAATTGAACTGCTTCAGCAATGCGAAGCTTTTGCTAATACCGTAGCCAGCTCTAAAAACGAGTTATCGGGACGTTTAAGTATTGCCATGATAGATACCATGGTCAGCGACCCACGCTGTGCCATTCCCCGCGCGATAGCAAGGTTAAAAGGCAAAGGTAAAAACATTCAGTTCGATATTAATGTGTGCGAGGCACGAGAGGTAGAAACCTCAGTAGCCAATGGCCGCTCATTAGTGGGGATTGGCGTTAGCCGCCATCATATTCGCGGACTTAATTACACCGCCCTACATAACGAAACTAACTTTTTGTATTGCGCAGTCGGTCATCCATTATTTGAGTGTGAAGACAAACAAATAGATGGGCTCATTAAAGAAGCCGAAGTCATTACCAGTAACTACATGCGCGATAAAGAAAGCCGAAACGACGGTTTAAACTATCAAAATAGTGCTGTTGCTTATCACGATGAAGGTATTGCACATTTGATTTTATCGGGTGAGTTTATTGGTTATTTACCCGATCACTACGCACAGTTCTGGGTCGAAAAAGGAATTTTTAAAGCTATCCAGCCAAACAAATATCACTACGATATTCCAGTGGTATTGATCACCTCAAAAACAAATGCCAGCTCGCCTTTAGCAAATGCCATGATTGATGAAATTAAGCGTTGTTATTCGGTTTAGCTTTAAACTTGTTGATTAAACTAAAAGCAATCAAAATCAGACCAAAAATACCAAGCAATATACGAGCTATGTTGCTTTTAAATAGCGCCTGTTCATAACTTTGAATCATCTTACCATTAAGTTTTAATTGATGGACTTTATACGCTTCGGCACTTTTATCATACGAAGCCAAAATATGAACGTTATCATTTAAGCTAATTGGTAAGTTAGTTGGTCTAAGGAATGTAGTCGTCTTCTCAGTACCAACAACTGTCATGAGTTTACATTTAAATTTGCCACAATTTCTATGTGAATCATAAAAGCGTTGTACTACGCCCGGCTCATCTATTAGTTGTTCTTTTATAGGCAAATCCAAAAAATAGAATGCGGCAATAATCTGTACTAACCCTATAAA
>NZ_JAKEVM010000035.1 GCF_022398475.1 Pseudoalteromonas shioyasakiensis
GAACAAGAAATTATGAATCTTATTGAGTCCTTTCTATTTGCTTTTAAATTCAGGAAAATATGCATCAAGAAATCGTGCTTCAGGGCACATTCATTTTTGGACACTGAGTCAATGTTACAAAAAACAATAAAAATGTTGCTGTTATCGACACCAGTTATTTCTGCGGTGTTAAGTAACCCTGCTAATGCATGGGGTCAGAATGGTCACCGTATTATTGGTGAAATTGCATCTAAGCATATTACAGACACCACCAAGCAAGCATTAGTTCCTTTACTTGATGGTGATTCTTTACCGCAGGTAGCAACGTGGGCTGATGAAATGCGTTCTGCCCCAGAAAAATTCTGGCAAAAGAAATCTTCGCGCTGGCATTACATTAACTTTAAAGAAGGTGAAGCCAAACCTCATTACGACTCAAATACCCACCATAACAAAGAAACCGTGTCAGATATCCTCGAAGGCATGAAATATTCAATCTCAGTATTACAAAACCAAAAAGCTTCTCTAGGTGAAAAACAGTTCGCACTGCGTTTTTTAGTCCACCTCGTTGGCGATAGCCATCAACCTTTTCATGCCGGTCGCGGTGAAGATCGTGGGGGCAACAATATTTCTGTCACATTCTTCGGTCAAGATACCAATTTACATAGCTTGTGGGACACAAAACTCATTGAAAATGAAAATTTGTCCTATACTGAGTTTGCGCAATTTATAAATACAACAAATCAAGCGTTAATAACGGACTATCTTGCCAGTTCACCTAGCGATTGGTTAATCGAATCTAATAACATTGCAAACACTCTGTATAAAGAAAATGAAACAAACGTAAGTTATAGTTATATCTATAAAAACTTACCGATTGTTAAAACTCGCCTACAACAAGGCGGGATAAGATTGGCAGGTTTATTAAATAATCTATTTGATAAATCAGCAAAACCGTTAGTAAAGGCACTTAAGATGCCAACTGACAGCAAACTATAAATGAAACATAACCTCTAACACGGGAAATAACATAATGAAAATCCAACTCCGCAAAACAGCTCTATCACTTGCTATTGCAGCATGTGTTGGTGTGAGTGGTGCAGCGTTAGCAAATGAAACAACATCTGCTATCAAGGGTCAAATCAAAGGTCCTAGCGGCAACCCTGCTGCAGGCACTAAGATTACTATCGTTCACTTACCTTCAGGTTCAACTAAAGAAACTGAAACGAACGATGCGGGTTACTTCACAGCAAAAGGCTTACGTGTAGGTGGTCCTTACCGCGTTGTTGTAGATTCTGACGTATTCGCAGATCAAACATTCAACAACATCAACCTACAAGTTGGTGCTGACTACCCAGTTAATGTTACGTTAGAGAGACAATCTGATGTAGAACAAATCGTAGTTACTGGTCGTCCAATCAGCCGTATGTCTGGTGGTACAGGCCCAGCTGCAACGTTCACACTTGAAGATTTAGAAAACCAACCAGCTATCAACCGTGACTTAAAAGATATCATTCGTATCGATCCACGTGTAACAATCGATGATAGCCGCGGTTCAATCAACTGTGGTGGTGGTAACCCACGTTTCAACAGCTTAACGCTTGACGGCGTTCGTATGAACGATAACTTCGGTTTAAGCTCAAACGGTTACCCAACTATCGGCGCTCCTTTCTCTTTCGATTCAATCGAGCAAGTTGCGGTTGAGCTAGCACCTTTTGATGTTCAATATGGTGGTTTTACATCATGTAACATCAACGCTGTTACTAAATCAGGTGGTAACGAAGTACACGGTGGTGTTTTCTTCGACTACACAAATGATTCAATGAAAGGCGATAAAATTGAAGGTGAAGACTACGATAACGGTGATTACACTGAAAAACGTTACGGCTTCAACGTTGGTTTACCACTAATTAAAGATAACCTTTTCTTATTCACATCTTATGAAAAAGTTGAAGGTGTTAAACAGTACGAGTACGGCGGTTTAAATACAGGTAGTGTTTCAGCTGCAGACGTTGCTCGTGTGCAACAAATCGCTCAAGACGTTTACGGTTATGATGCAGGTGGCATGCCATCAAGCGCACCAGTTGAAGATGAAAAAATCTTAGTTAAACTTGATTGGAACATCAATGACGATCACCGTGCAAACTTAATCTATAACTACAATGATGCTTTCACGCTATCTCAATCAGATGCATACAGCGATACAGTAGCTTTAGATAATCACTTCTTCAAGCAAGGTGCAGAATTTACATCAATCATTGGTTCACTTTACTCAGATTGGTCAGACAGCTTCTCAACTGAGGTTCGTATTGGTAAATCTGAGCTAGATGCAACAGTACAATCTTTAGATGCAGCGAGCAGCTTCGGTGAAATGCAAATCGATACTGCTGACGGCGGTACTATCTATATCGGTCCAGATGACTCTCGTCAATCAAACGACCTAGACTACGAAACAACAACTGTAAAACTTGCAGGTACTTATTACCTTGATCAACACACGATTACTGGTGGTTATGAGTATGAAAAGCTAGACGTATTTAACCAATTCGTTCAGCACACTCAAGGTGAGTGGCGTTTTGATTCTGTAGATGATTTTGAAGCTGGCCAAGCTGCACGTATTTATTATAACAATGCTGCTGGTACAAACGATCCAACAGATGCTGCTGCAAGTTTCTCATACGCTCAACATACATTATACGTTCAAGATGAGTACAGCTTCACAGATTTAGATGCGACATTAACGTTTGGTCTACGTTACGACAAATACACAAGTGACGACACACCTAACTACAATGAAAACTTCACTAACCGATACGGTTTCAGCAACCAAGGTACATTCGACGGCATCGATTTAATTCAACCACGTGTTGGCTTTGAATGGTACGCAACTGATGCATTAGAAGTACGTGCAGGTGTTGGCCTATTCTCAGGTGGTAACCCGAACGTATGGTTATCTAACTCATACTCAAACGACGGTATTACAAACATTGGTACTTTCCGTGCAGGTGTAGATTTATTTAATACCCCAACAGTAAACGGTGGTACTCCAGGTTACGAAGTGCCTCAAGAAATGTATGATGAAGTTGCTAATACAACAATTGGTGCAGGTGACTCTTCAGTTAATGCTGTTGACCCAGGTTTCGAAATGCCATCAGAGTGGAAATACTCAGTAGGTGCAACATACACAACTGAAGATGAGTATGTATTCTCTCTAGATTACTTATTCACAAAACGTAAAGATGCTGCAATCTTACAAGACATCGCGTTACAAGATTCTGGTGAAACTACGTTTGATGGTCGACCAATTCTTGAGTCTATTGAAGGCCGTAGCGGTGACTTATTACTTACAAACGTAAGTGGTGACAGTGGTGAGTCTCACATCATTTCTGCTGCAATGAGCAAGCGTTTTGATAACGGTATTAGCGTACAATTAGCATATGCTTACACTGACTCAACAGACGTTAACCCTATGACTAGCTCGGTAGCGAGCTCAAACTACGGTAATATGGCGACTTACGATCCAACTAATCCAGGTGCACACACATCTGATTACGAGATCCCGCACCGCTTTACTATGACATTAGGTTACACAACTGAATTGTTTGATGGTTACAACACTCGTTTCAACCTATTCAGTGAAACATTCAAAGGTCTTCCTTACAGCTATACATATAACGGTAGCGACAGTGTTTGGGGTGATAGCAACTCAAACCGTAGCCGTCAGCTAATGTATATCCCTGAAGTGAATGACCCTAACGTTGTTTACGACATGACACCTGAAGAAGTAACTGAGTTTAACGAGTGGATTTCAGCTCAAGGCCTTGAACGCGGTGAAATCGTTGGCCGTAACAGCCAAAATGCTGATTGGTTCACTAAAGTTAACTTCAAGATGACTCAAGAGTTACCTGGTTTCATGCCTGGTCACAAAGGTGAAGTATTCTTCGTTATCGATAACTTAACAAATATGTTAAATGATGACTGGGGCGTGCTTAAGAAAGGTAACTTCGTTGGTAACCGTATGATCAAAACATCAATCGATGACCAAGGTCGTTACGTATACTCTGACTTCAGCCCTAACAATGGTAAAACTGCAACTCAAAGCGGTGCATCAGTTTGGGAAATGCGTGTAGGTGTACGTTACACATTCTAATAACGAGTTAACCTTGTTATAAAACAAAAGCCCGCCCCTACTGGCGGGCTTTTTACGTTTTAGAGAAGTTAACGAGTTGCTAGTTGCGAGTGTAAAGCTTCAAGAGTAAAGTCAGCAAGAGTAAAGTTAGAAAGTTGCAAGGTAGCAACGATTTTACATCGCGTCCTAGTGCCTAAAACCTAGAGCCTAGGACCTGATAAATCTTTTCGTAGGACTGGCTTTAGCCGGGAAAAATAGCAGTTACGAGCTTTAAGAAGAAAGTTAGCAAGTTACAAAGTAGCAGCGATTTTACATCGCGTTCTAGTGCCTAAAACCTAGAGCCTAATACCTGATAAATCTTTTCGTAGGACTGGCTTGGTTATTGAAATGAGTTACGAGATAAGAGTTACGAGAGTAAAACTTTAAGAGTAAAGTTAGAAAGTTGCTTGGTAGCAGATTTTACTCGCATCTGATGGCTGACAGCTGAGGGCTGAAAGCTTTCTAAAAAATGCAGGCCATTTAGGCCTGCACAGATACTTTATTTAAGCTGCGTAAACCGCAAGTGGATGTGTTGTATTGATAGAAACATGCACTGCATCACCAGGGCGTACCATCACTTCATGGCTTACACGGCTTGTCACCACAGTATCGCACGCCAGTTTAACCGCGCATAAACGGCTGCCACCTTCGTAACGTACCCATGTCACTTTACCATTGCTAGTAGCTGCATTTTGAATAAGGTGAATATCATCAGGGCGAAGTAATACATCAACTTTTGCAGTATCATGATCAACCCTAATAGCTGGTGCATTACCTAAATCAGTGGTGGCAATATCACCTTCACAATTGCCGGCAATGAAACTTGCTTCACCTAAAAAACGCGCTACAAAGCGATTGCTTGGTAAGCTAAAACAGCGTTCAGGGGTATCGATTTGCTGAATAATACCTTCTTTAAGTACACCAACACGGTCACCTACAGATAAGGCTTCTTCTTGGTCATGGGTTACCCAAATAGCAGGTACACCAGCATCTTTTAATGCATTACGAATATCCCAACGAAGGGTGTCTTTTAAAGCTGCATCAAGGTTTGATAACGGTTCGTCAAGCAATACAAAGTCAGGTTCGTGAGCTAATGTACGCGCAAGTGCTACACGCTGCTTTTGACCACCCGATAAAGTAGCAGGCTTTTTATCACGAAATGCTTCAAGACCCAGTAACTTAATCCAATGATCAGCTTTTGAGGTATCGGTTAATCTAAAGCAAATATTTTGCTGCACTGTTAAATGCGGGAATAACGCAAAGTCTTGAAAGACCATTCCTACTTTACGTTTTTCTGGTGGTACTTTTAACTTGGGTGTTGCACGCCATGAGCCTAAATTAATTTCGCCTTCGCTGATAGGAATAAGCCCAGCTAACGCTTGTAAAATTGTACTTTTACCACAGCCAGTTGGACCAACTAGCATGAGGATCTCACTTTCCCCAAGTGATAAGTTAAGTTCACTTACCACACGATTGCTACCATAATCGATAGACAGCTTACTAACTGATAGCATTAAACTGATCCTTAATGTTCTAATTGACTGCGCTTTTCGCCTGAGAGCATTATAGCTAAGCCACATGCTGATATCACTACTAACAAGAGCCCAGGAATGGCAGCACGACCGAAATAACCGGCTTCATAAACACGCCATAAATAGGTTGATAGGGTTTCAAACCCTGTTGGACCAAGTAACAAGGTCGCTTCAAGCTCTCGCATTGATTCTAAAAATACCAAAGCAGCACCTGCGATAATACCACGCAGTGTTAAGGGTAAGGTAATACGCATAAATGCTTCACGAGGGCTTGCGCCTAATACGCGTGCTGATTTGATTAAACTCGAATCTAAGTGTTCAGTGCTGGTACGTACAGAGCCAACTGCCAGCGGTAAAAAGCGTAGCACGTAGGCAATCACTAATAATGCCAGAGTTTGGTATAAAAGCGGTAATTGCAGGCCACCATAAACAAGTGCAGTACCCATCACGATACCCGGAATACCAAACCCGAAATAAGTCACCCGCTCCATAATGCGCCCTACTTTACCGCTTAGTGCAGCGTGCGCTACGGGCACAGCAACCACAACAGCGACAATGGCCGCAATGCCAGATGCATAAGCAGAATTCCACGCTATGCTGAAATCAAAATCAGCAACACCATCACGGGCAAGCCAAAGGGTAAAAATGGCTAACGGTAAACAAATAGCCAATAATAAAACCGGTAGAAAAGTTACCAGCATTGCTAACTTTTGCCCGTTAGATGGGAATAACATCAGCGGTCTACCGTGGCGCTCAGAAGCTGTTTTAATTTGTGATTCGATGAACAGTAAAAAGCCTACTATCACCATTAATTGTAGCGATAACATCGCTGCTCGGCTTAGACCAAAGGCGTTATATTCAACATAGATTACGCGAGTAAATGTATCTAAGCGCATCATCGCCGGTGTACCAAAATCTGATAGAGTATAAAGTGCAACCAGTAATGAGCCCGCTGCTATACCGTTTATTACACGCGGTAATATGACTTTAAACACACTCATCGGCATCGACATACCTAAAGTGCGAGCCGCGTTTACCATGCTGGCATCAAGGCTCAGTAAAGACGAACGCGTTGTAAGCATTACAAATGGAAACGTGTATAGCGTCATTACAATGGCAGCACCCGTTAAGCCATACATAGGCGGGGTTTCAAAGCCTAACAGCTGATTTATCTCACCACCGGGGCCAAATGCTGCATATAAAGTAAACGCGCCAATATAACTTGGAATAGCAAGTGGAGCTGCAAACAAAACAAGCCAAAGCTTTTTAAAAGGAAGTTGAACATAGGCACTAATAAACGCCAGAGGCACGCCAATTAAAATAGAGCCTAAAACAGTTAACACCATAAGTGATAAAGTGTTACCAAGAATTTTTAAATTGTGACTATCAAAAACAGCCGTCGCATCACTGGCTAAAGTGATCAGAATATAAACTGGCACTAACGCCAAAAGCGCTGCAAGCAGCGCCATGGGATAAGAAGCAGGTATGCGCATTATAAAACACCGCTACTGCGCATAAGGTCGAGTGTTGGCCTTAAATCTGCCAATTGAGTTAAATCGATTTTCGGCGGTGACACATCCGTTAAGGCTGGTAATCCAGCTGGCTGGTCAATACCTTGGATCAATGGAATTTCGTAGGCTTCACGTGCTAAGTAGCTTTGTACTTCTGAGCTTAGTAAGTAGCGCATAAAGTTCATTGCGTTCGGGTTATCTGTCAGCGATAACACACCTGATGCATTAACTAAACAACCGGCATCTTGATTGGTAAAAGCAAGATCAAGGTTTGCATCTGGTTTACCTGATTTAAGACGTAAGGTGTAATAATGGTTTGCAAAACCAATATCAACTTCACCACGTTCAACGGCCATCACTACGCCAAGCTCGCCGGCATAGGTTTTCGAACGTTTTTGAACTTTCTTAAGCCATTTAGCCGTTTTATCTTCACCTTCAAGAATACGCATTGCCGTGACAAATGATTGGAAAGAAGCATAAGCCGGTGCCCAACCAATTGATAAATCGCTATCGGCAATAGCCATTATGCTATCTGGGATCTGATCTTTTGATAAACGATTAGTGTTGTAAGGTAATGTACGAATACGACCTGTCACTGGTGCCCAGCCCGGATAGCGAAACTGCGGTTGTAATTGCGCTTCTAAATCAGATGGTAAAGCTTTAGCTAAACCTGCATCTGTTACTAAGCCAATCGCACCTGAATCAACGGCCCAAAATAAATCAGCACGTTTAACACCCGCTTTCGCTTCAGCCACAATCATGTTGGCAAGTGCAGCAGTTGGGCCACGGCGAATTGATAAATTAAGTTTTGGGTTTTTCTTTTGGATTGATTGCAGTACGTTTTCGTACAAACCACCTTCACCACGGCCTAAATATAAGGTTAAGTCACCCTCTAGGGCGGGTAAGTCTTTCACAGAAATTGGGCTTGCAGCAGAGGCTGCAAAGGCACGAGAAAGAGGTAGCGGCATTGCGCCCACCACCCCAAACGCAGCCAGGCCTTGAATAAAGGTCCTACGCTTCACTAAAATACATCCTTACGTGCTTTTTCGGCTTCTTCTAGTAACACCTTAGCGCGATCTAGTTTTTCTTGCATATCAACAACCGCTGCACGTACTTGGTCAACAGACCCTTTGTCAGAAATAGCTTTAGGCAGGGTTACGTTAAAATCTTTTTCGAGAACTTCTACTAACTTCGCATCTTTTTCGATAAGTGTACCTTCAACACCTTCGAATAAGTGAAGGTAAGTATCGTGTACAATTTGGGTTGCTTCATCGCTTAAACGTTCTGCGTATTTTGCAACAACACGGTCTAATTTATGTTTGATCTCATCGATAGTCGCGCTTTGCGTCATTGTTTCAGAAGCAGTTGCTTTTACAGCTTTTAATAAGCCTTTTTGCTGGAAGTCGGCAGCAAGTTTAACAGCTCCAAGACCCTGCCACAAGGCAGCATTTAAGGCCTTTTGGTGCTTACGTACTTCGCTTGCTGGTTTTTTGTCATCAATGGCCATTTTGATACCATAAATGCCTTGCCAGATTGATGCATAAACCGGCACATAATTCGTTTCAATCGCACTGTGAAACTTTACTGATTCCCAGTATTCAATTAAATCATCGCTTTTAACTGCTTTTGCGCCTTTTGTTTCATAATCGGTAACCATGGTGTCAACTTTACCAACCATCCACTCAACGTCTTCTGAGTAATCTTTTAAATTTTCTTTTAGATGATTAACGTGCTCACCAATTGGGCCATTTGCCAATACAGGTTGGGCAATAAAAGTAGATGCTAATACTAGGCTAAGACCTAGTGTTTTAACGGTGTTTAACGCTAATTTCATAGGGGGGACATCCAAGTTTCTAATTGTAAATGATAGCCATTATCATATACGTATCGATTGTCTAAATCAATTGCTATAAAGCCTTGATTACAGAATTACACATTTTTATTTAAGTGATTGGAAAGCTTACTAAGAGTGTTCATAAATTGTTTAAGTTCTTGGCTATCTAAGTCACTCACTAAACCTGCTTGCCACTCATTTGCTAATGGCACAATTTGCTCATGCAAACGGTTCCCCTCAACGGATAGTGATAACAAACTTGCGCGTTTATCCTTAGGGTTTTCTTTGGCTATTATAAGGTTTCTGGTCAATAGCGACTTTACTGCACGAGACGCCGTTGATTTATCCATTTGTGCCATATCACATAATTCTTTGGCAGTGCGCTCGCCATATTGGGCCAAATTCGCAATTACCCGCCATTGTGGCACGGTTAAATCGAACTGCTGTTGATATAGCTCACTAAACTGCTCACTCATTTGCATTGCAATATTGGTTAATGAATAAGGTAAGAACTGTTTTAAATCTAGGGTTGTTTGCTTATCTGTCGTCATGGCTGCACTACTGTCAAAGAATATTTACACATGTAAATTCAATGTAGTTTGAATTTAATCTCACATGAGAGTATCTTACCTAAAACCTTTCAGGAGTCTAGTGATGAATAACGAATTACAATATATGACAGGCTTTGGTAATGAATTTGAAACCGAAGCATTACCCGGTGCATTACCTATCGGTCAATTCAGCCCGCAAAAAGTTAAATACGATTTATATGCTGAGCAGTTCAGCACAACGGCATTTACAGCGCCCCGTGCTGATAACCGTCGTACTTGGTTTTACCGCATTCGCCCGTCAGTAATACAAGGTGATTACACGCCAATTGATAATGGCCTTATTCGCACTGCTCCTATTACAGAAGTGCCAACACCCCCGACAATGCTACGTTGGGATCCAATCGAAATTCCAGCACAGCCAACTGATTTTATAGATGGTTTAGTCACTATGGCTGCCAACGGCAGTGCCAATGCACAAACAGGTATTGGTATTCATATTTATGTCGCTAATAAATCAATGCAACAGCGTTACTTTTATAATGCTGATGGTGAAATGTTATTTGTGCCGCAACAAGGTGAACTATTACTTAGAACTGAGTGCGGGCAACTAACCGTTCGTGCAGGAGAAATTGCCGTAATTCCTCGTGGCATTAAGTTCGCAGTTGATTTGCTCACTGATACAGCCCGTGGCTACATCTGTGAAAACTATGGCCATGCCTATATTTTACCAGAGCGCGGCCCAGTGGGTGCCAATGGTTATGCTAATGACCGTGACTTCCACTACCCTGTAGCGGCTTTTGAAGATGTAGAAGGTGATTTCGAACTCGTAGCTAAATTCAATGGCAATATGTTCCGTTGTGATATTGGCCACTCGCCATTGGATGTAGTTGCTTGGACGGGTAACAGTGCACCTTACAAGTATGACCTTGCTCGATTCAATGTTATGAATACAGTAAGTTACGATCACCCAGATCCATCAATCTTTACTGTATTAACATCACCATCGGGTACAGAAGGTGTCGCTAATATCGATTTTGCTATCTTCCCTCCGCGTTGGATGGTGGCTGAGAACACATTCCGCCCACCTTATTACCACCGTAATATTATGAGTGAGTTTATGGGCTTAATCGAAGGTGTGTATGATGCCAAAGAGCATGGCTTTGTACCAGGTGGTTCTAGCTTACATAACTGTATGTCGCCACATGGTCCAGAAGCAGATGTATTCGAAAAAGCATCAAATGCTGAGCTTGAACCACAACGCTACGAAAACACTTTGGCATTTATGTTCGAATCGCGTTACGTTATTTCACCAACTAAATATGCCCTTGAAGGTAAAGAGCGTCAGCCTAATTACACTGACTGTTGGCGCACTATTAAAAAACATTTCACAGGTAAACAGGACGTATAATGAAACTTTATAGCTATTTTCGTTCATCAGCTGCATACCGAGTTCGCATTGCGCTTAATTTAAAGAACATTGATCACGAGTTAGTAACGGTTAATTTATTAAAATCAGAGCAACAAAGTGACGAGTACCTAGCTAAAAACCCACAAGGGTTATTGCCAGCACTTGAAACTGATCAAGGTGTACTTGCGCAATCGCTGGCTATTTTAGAGTGGTTAGAAGAAACTCATCCAGAAACGCCTCTTTTAACGGGTGATGCATGGCAAAAAGCTCAGATCCGTAATTTATGTTATGCCGTAGCGTGCGATATCCACCCTATCGATAATTTGCGTGTATTAAAGTACTTGGCTAACGATCTTGGTGTTGATGAAGAAGCAAAAACGACCTGGTATAAGCATTGGGTAGAAGTTGGCTTTAAGAGTATTGAAAAGCTACTTAATGAAGCGAATACTTTTTGTGTGGGCAACAAACCAACGCTTGCTGATGTGTGCTTAGTGCCGCAAGTATTTAATGCCTTGCGCTTTAAAGTTGATATGACCAAGTACCCTAAAATTGCTGCGGTATATGAGCAATGTAATAAGCTTGATGCCTTTATTGATGCTGCACCACAAAATCAGCCAGATGCAATTTAAGCTTTAAGATTTGTAGTTAAAAAGGCCCGAACACTTCGGGCCTTTTTTATTTGTTATCTAAGCGCTGAATTAATAACACTCACATGGTTAATTAAATCGAGCCCTAAGTCGGTTAAGTAGCCCCCATCAGGACTATCTGTAATACCTTTATCATAAAGACGTTTTGCTGCATCTTTAATTGAGCTTTCGGCATCGGAATGAATTTTAATTCCCTGCATTTGAGAGTTGCGAGGAAATTTTGCAAGCAGGGTTAGTTCGTCGATCATATTTTTATCAAATTGCATGTGTTCACCTTTTTATTATTTATTCCTTGTCATAAGCTTAGTGTAGTTATACAAATCTGCCCAACGGGAGGCGTATTTTGTTAAAGAAAATTTTACTGTTAAGTACTTTGTTTACTTTAGGGTTTCTAAACCAAGCACTAGCAAAGGAAAAACCACTAATCGTGCTTGATGGTCAAGAGGCATTAAACGATCAAAAAGTGTGTTGGTATGAAAATAAACGCTATACCGAAGGTGCCTATATTGCCGTTGGCGATATTACGTTAATTTGCACTGCCAAACAGCCTAATTTTTCAAACAGTGATTTGGCATGGCTCAGACTAAATGCTAATGGCGAGATTATTTACCCTAAACAAGCGAAAACGATTCACGTCAATTAGCTTAAAACTCACAAATAGGGTACTATTGCGCGGTTGCAAATAACCTAAGATTTATCATGGACAATCAACCAAATAATCCGTTACATGGCGTTAAACTAGCCGACATCGTTACTAAACTTGAAGAAAAACTTGGTTGGCAAGGTATGGCAGCGCACGTAGACGTACGCTGCTTTCAAAATGACCCAAGTGTGAAGTCGAGTCTTAAATTTTTACGAAAGACCCCTTGGGCACGAGAAAAAGTAGAGCAGTTATATATTGATACCTTTATCGATAATGACCAAGCTGATGATGGCACTTTCCAATGGAAAAGCATCAAAAGGTAACCACTTAATCTTCAGCTGCTACAATCACCGAAAGCGATTTCGGTGATATCTCCACCTCTAGTTTATCTGCAGTTTTAACTTCACCATCAATAACATAGGTCAACCCTTTTTCTGCGCTTACTGTCACTCGTTTAGCATTTGTGTGGTGACTGTTAATAGCAAAACTAGTTTGCGTAATACTCGAGAACACTAACTCCGCAATACTTAAAGTACTCGCTTTAGAATCGGCACTAGGTGTTAACCAGTTAACATCAAGTAAACCATCTTGGTGATCTGGCTGACCTGCAGATTGAGCAAGTAAAGTAGTAAATGGCGCTGCGTTGGCGATGATTAAACTGGTGGTATTGATTGTTTGCTCATCGTTATTATCAAGAGTAACAACATAGTCTTGCGCTTCATGCTCACCTAATGCTTGCCAAAATCCTTGTAAATAAGCTAATTGCCCAGACTCATTTTTAGCATCACGATGGGCTTTTTCAATCATCTTTTGTTCAAAACCAATTCCTGCAAGTAATAACATACGCTCGCCATTACACACAGCGGTATCTATCCGACTCGCCTGCCCTTCAATTATCAGCTCACAAGCCTGCTCAACCGGAATAAGCTTCGATTGTATCCCCATCAACACATGAGCGAGCGCATTGGCAGTACCTAAAGGAATGATACCCAGTTTACACTCTGTATTTACAAGTACACTTGCCACCTCTGTTACTGTGCCATCGCCACCACAGGCGATGACTACATCAGGGTTCAATTCAAGTGCTTCTTTGGCCAACTCAGTACCATTTACCTGTTCTGACGTGGTGTAAACAGTTAAATCGTAATACTCAGACAAACGAGAGGTAATTTGCTTACGTTTAGCTTCCCACAGTTTTGTACCAGAAACAGGATTAGCGATGAGCACAGCTTTATTTTTGATTAACAAGTCACCTCTACGATGGCGACGCACAAGATGACGCAGCTGGCGCTTGTTTAAATTTGCAGTTTCTCTAGTTTCTTTAATTTGTGCGAGTACTTGGTGTACATCGGCATCTTTGTTTTGGCTAAGTAAGTAAGCTGCCATCACAAAAACTGAACGGCCACGCCCTAAGGCGCAATGTACTACGACACGTCTATCTGCTTTTACTTGATGGTCAATCCAATTAATCGCTTGGTGTAGTTGCGCGCGTGTTGGCACGCTATGATCAAGTACAGGGATATTTAAATAACGAATATTCTCTTGCGTAGAAGACCATTCAAGGCCATCAAACTCACAAGTTACATCTAAAATAGCTGTAATACCCATTTCTTTCATGGTGTCTATATCTGAAGGAAATAAACGACAGGCTAAAAATAAATGCTCATTAATTTGTTGTAATGGTGGCACTTTATCGTGTTTTCTCGACCAAGCATTGTAAAGTTGTGCACCCAATAAAAATGGAATAAAAGCCCAACGAATATAGATAGGAATAACGCCATTTTCACGTTTTCTAAAAATACGTGCAATATTAAAAAAATATGCGCCACTAACCAAAAGTAACGACAAAGCCGTCCAATAAAAAAACAGCGCAAAGTAAACAGTTTCTACCCGAATAGCCGCAATTATAAATACAATCGCTAAAGCTAAGTAACTAAATGCTGCCCACATAATCACTCCTTGTTATTCTAATTGCATACTACGTTGCAAGTTTCACTCCAGTAAAAGCCGTTCAATTACCCCTACTGGCTATTTAAAATCAGTAACTTAGCATTTATAAAAAAGCTTACCATTTTAGTTTAGGACATTTTTTCACAATTTTATGAATAACTTACAATAATTTACATAGAACCAATTTGATAGATTTGCCAAGTACTCTTTCCCTGCTAGTCTAAGTTAAAAGCCATGCCTAATAATGACAGGTTTTTAGTAGAGCTTTCGTTAAAAATTTAAATCAACCCGAGCCTAATTCGTTATGAAATACGATGACCAAACGCTACTTAATTTACTTGCAGCAGAATATGTTTTAGGCACTTTACATGGCCATGCCCGAGATAGATTTAGCCGCCTAATGCGTACCTCTCCTCGAGCCCGATACGCAACCTCCTTATGGCAAAGACATATAAAAAACCTAGAAAACGCGATTGAATCTAACCCACCTGATCAGCAAGTTTGGGATAAAATAACAAAACGGATTGACCCACTTTTTTTACCAACACAGAAGAAAGCAAAAGAACCTAAATATGGAATATTTAAGGCTTGGGCTGCTATTGCAACAGCGGTTTGTATTGTGTTGGTATTAATTACTTGGCAACCGCAAGAGTCGTTTAGTGATAAAATAAATCACTCGGTAACGTTTTATGACTCAGCAAATAAGCCAGTTTGGAATTTAGATATAAGCGATCACAGTATTTTACTTAAAGCAGCTAGCGGCATGAGTTTACAAACTGATTATGATTACCAGTTGTGGATCCGTTTAAAAGGCTACCCGAGCGCCATCCCTATTGCTTTACTACCAAAATCAGATAGTAAAGAAATTGCCCGAAATGCATTATTTAAACCACAAAATATCACTTTACTTGCAATAAGCCGTGAGCCAATTGGAGGCTCACAATCAGGTAGCCCAAGCGAAATTATTTATACAGCCGTACTCGATGCGAACTAATCATACACAGACTAGAAACAATATAAATACGAGCAAAGCCATTATTTCTAAGATAAACGACCTATTCGATAAACCTTTGTACTTGCTATAGTTACAGCCTCTTTTTATATCCGCTTTAAAAAATAGGCGGTAATTCGAGTATTAGACTCATCTCCTTGTATTATCTTAGGAATAAAAATGAAAAAGTCGTTGTTGTTTACGCTATTTCTATTAATTTTTAGCTCTATCTGTCACGCCCACCAGCAAAGCACCGCTTATCTTAATTTAGAACAACAAACGAGCAATAAGCTATTGCTAGTAGGCTCTTGGCAAGCCTCGGTGAATGATCTCGATAAAGCGCTCAACTTCGATAATAATCAGGATAATGTAATTACATGGCATGAAATTACATCACAGCAGCAAGCAGTATTAGACTATATAAATAGCCATTTTAATGTGTTACAACAAAATCAAAGCTGCAAGGTCACGATTGATGGTGCACTCAGTATAGATAACCACTTTAATCAGTCGTATATCCATGTGCCACTACAAGTTGATTGTCCATCTGATAGTTCTATAACAGTTAATTACACAGCCCTATTTGATATAGATGAGCATCATCAAGCAATTGCTGCCATTGCTAAATCAAGCCGCGTATTTGAACAAAATACGCCAAAACAAGTTATAAACTTTAAAGAGCAAAGCTTCAGCACAACGTTTATTGAATATGTACATCAAGGCATATTACATATTTGGATGGGCACCGATCATATTTTGTTTTTAATCGCGCTATTACTGGGCTGTGTGTTAGTTCGTAAGCAAGGCGAGTGGCAACGTGTCGAGTCTAAAAAACAAATTCTAATTGATACAGCTTGGATCATCACCGCTTTTACACTTGCTCACTCAATTACCCTAACAGCGACTGCTATGAATATCATATCGCCAAACACCCGATGGGTAGAATTAGGTATCGCGCTTTCTGTATTAATTGCTGCAATAAATAATATTTGGCCAATGATTGTGCGCTTAGGCTGGATCACATTCTGTTTTGGTCTATTACACGGTATGGGGTTTGCGAGTGTTTTAGGTGAGCTTGGTTTATCAAATGAATACCAGCTAATGAGTATTTTAGCCTTTAATTTAGGGGTTGAGATTGGTCAACTGGTTATTTTAGCAATTTGTTTACCACTACTAATGCTACTCAGAAATAGTCCCTGGTACAAAAAAGTCATTATGCCAGCAGGTTCAGTGCTAATTGCCATTATGGCAATCCAATGGTCTATAGAGCGCTTTTAATAAGCGCTTTATTCAAAGGGTAACAATAAGGTTTTCATTGTTGGACGTAGCGCTTTAAGTAACTCATGAATATCTAAATCAGGGTTGAGCATTTTGCGCAGTAACAAGCCACCCATTACTGAAAACATCACTTCAATACGGGCATTCACTTCTTCAAGTGCAGTACCCTGTAATGGCCCTCTTTCACCCACTAATAATTCACGCATAGAATCACGAGCGTGGCTATCTGACTCACGTAATAAGTTAGCCACTTTTTCATTGCGTGCAGCTTCGGCGAGCATTTCTAAATCAAGCGCACCTTGATTCAAATCGGTATGGCGCTCAACGCCTCTACCTAGACCATCTAGTAATACAGTGACACGATCGCCAGGTTTATCAGCAAACTCTTTAAAGATTGAGAACATTTCTTCCATATCACGCTCAACAATCGATTCTATAATTGCTTCTTTGCTGGCGAAGTAATTGTAGATATGACCAGCACTCATACCCGCGGTTTTAGAAATTTCGGCCATTCCCGCGCCATGATAACCCTTACGTCGAAAACAATCCGCTGCGGCACAAAGCACTTGATTACGTCTTGCCTCGGCAAGCGCAGGGTCATTGTGTCTTTTCGTTTTTTGCGTCATGGTTTCTCCAAGCTTTACTGACTAGGGTTAACTTTAATTTAAAGAAGGTTTACAGGATCTTAATCTTTGAGGAGAGTTAAAACAACTAAGAACCTGCAAAACCTTAAATAAATTATGCTTTTGCTGAATTATTGCACAGATTTTTGTGCATTCCAGCCGCCACCCAGTGCTTTATACAAATTAATTTGGCTCGCCAGATACGCTTGCTTACCCAAAATTAACTGTTGTCCTGCACTGTACCAATTTCGTTGTGCATCCAATACTTGCAAGTAGCTGTCGGCACCCTTTTGAAAACGCGCATCCGATAAAGTAAAAGATAGCTCATTACTTTGATACAAGTCATTCAGGGCATCTAGCTGATGCATATAACCTTCACGGTCAGCAAGGGCATCAGATACTTCTTTAAATGCCTGTTGAATGGTTTGCTCGTAGCTGGTTAGTGCCATTTCTTGCTGAGCTTTTGCAACATCGAGATTAGCTTGATTGCGACCCATGTTAAAAATAGGCAAGTTTACCGAAGGCACAAAGCTCCAAGTACCTGAGCCCGAATCAAAAAGGTTACTCAAGTCAGCTGAAGCTGTCCCCGCATTCGCGGTTAAACTGATGCTTGGATAAAATGCCGCTTTTGCCACACCAATGTTTGCATTGGCTGCCAATAAATCATGCTCTGCAGCTTTGATATCAGGTCGCTGAGTCAATAGCTCAGACGGTAACCCTACTGGCACATCAGGCAAACTAAGTACATCATCTATACTTTCACTTGGTAATAAATCCGCAGTGACGCTTTTACCCACGAGAAAATCGAGGGCATTTTTATCGCGCTTAAGTAAACGCTGATAGTTTGCAATATCGACCTTAGCGATTGCTACTGTACTTTCAAGTTGCGATAGCGTTAACTGAGAAGCAGCACCTAGTGCAAATGTTTTACGGGTTAGCTCTAATGACTCCTGCTGAGACTTTAAAGTCTCGTTTGCAAGTGCCAAAAGCTCTTTGTCCGTCGCATAGTTAAGCCATGCATTTACTAATTCGGAGATCAAACTAATGCGCACACTAGTCAAACTGTATTCAGCCGAATAAAGGTTTTGTAATGCTTGCTCTGATTGGTTGCGTACTTTGCCCCAAAGATCAATCTCATAAGCGGTTAAGCCTACAGTTGCTGAATAGTTTTCAGAGATAGTTGCTTGACCAGTACCAGATAAATCTGCCGGAAGACGCTGACGAGTACCCGATGCATTGAGATCAATGCTTGGGTAAAGCGATGAATCTTCAATCTGATACATTGCTCTAACCTGCTGCACATTCAGTGCAGCAGTTTTAATATCTTTGTTGTTTTCCAGCGTTAGCGCAATCAACTGTTGAAGTTGCGCATTACTGAAAAATGACTGCCAATTGAGCGCATTGATATCGCCCGCTGTACCTTGGATATCATAGTTTTGAGCAACGGGTAATTCACGTTGCTCCATATCTGGCGCCATATTACAGGCAGATAACATAAGTGCAGCAACAGACACTGAGATAAGTTTAGCTTTCATTATGCCTGCTCCTCATTAGTTGATTTTGTTTTGCCTGGGAATACTCGGCGCACCAGTACAAAGAACAGCGGTACAAAGATTACCACAATGGTCGATGACGCAAGAGTACCGCCAATAACAGCAATACCGAGTGCGTTTTGTGCACCTGAGCCTGCACTTGATGCAATTGCCAGTGGTAGTACACCACACACAAATGCCATTGATGTCATAAAGATTGGACGTAAACGTAGACGAATAGCTGCTACCGCGGCATCGACAAGTTTCATACCTTCATCCATTTTATGAATAGCAAACTCTACAATTAAGATGGCATTTTTTGATGCCAGACCTATGGTGGTTAATAGACCCACTTGGAGATAAATATCGTTTGATAAATTAAATACAAATGACGCAATCGACGCACCAAATACACCAAGCGGTACAATTAGCATAACTGCAGCAGGAACTGACCAGCTTTCATATAACGCCGCTAAACATAGGAATACCACCAACAATGAAAGTGCATAAAGTAATGGCGCTTGACCACCACTTAAACGTTCTTCATATGAAATTCCTGTCCATTCGAACGATACGCCCGGTGGTAATTTCTTAACCATTTTCTCAACTTCAGCCATCGCTTGACCAGTACTGTAGCCCGGTGCAGCCGCACCTTGGATTTCCATCGCTGAAAAGCCGTTATAACGCTCAAGACGTGGTGAGCCATATGTCCAATAAGAATGAGCAAAGGCAGTAAATGGCACCATGTCACCATTGGCGTTACGTACATACCACTCATCTAAGTCTTCTGGCACCATGCGTGATTCAGGCGTACCTTGTAAGTACACTTTTTTCACACGACCACGGTCAATAAAGTCATTTACATAGCTACTACCCCAAGCCGTTGATAACGTATTATTGATATCTGCTTGAGTAAGACCTAATGCTTCGGCTTTTGCCAAATCAATATCAAGCTCTAGCTCAGGTTTATCTTCTTGACCATTTGGACGTACACCTGATAACACCGGGTTTTGTGCAGCCATACCTAAAAACATGTTACGTGCTTCAAGTAGTTTTTCGTGACCTAGACCAACCCTATCTTGTAAGAACAAGGTGAAACCGTTTGCAGTACCAAGCTCAACAACCGCAGGAGGTGGGAAAGCAAATACGAACGCTTCTTTAATCGTTGAGAAGTATCCCATGGCTTTACCCGCAACCGCACCGACGGTTAGATCAGGACGCTGACGTTCATCCCAGTGTTTTAAACCCACAAAGCCGATTGCCGCGTTTTGACCAGAACCTGCAAAGCTGAATCCTGTTACCGTAAAGATAGACTTAACCGCTTCTGATTGTTCTTCTAAGAAGTGATGTTCCATCTTTTCAACAACTTTTAAAGTTTGCTCTGTTGTTGCACCGGCAGGTAAGCTTACTTGGTTAAACAAAATACCTTGGTCTTCATCTGGTAAGAATGCCGATGGTAATTGTGAGAAAATAAACACCATGCCACCCACGATTAAACCGTAAATAAGTAAGTAGCGTTTACTGTGCTTGATCATGCGAGAAACAAAACCTTGTGTACCCGAGTTCGTTCTGTCAAAACCACGGTTAAAGCCAAGGAAGAAACGACCAAATAAAGACTTATCGTTATGTACATGACTTGGTTTTAGCATTGTCGCACATAAAGCTGGCGTTAAAATCAATGCAACAAGCACTGATAAACTCATCGCAGTTACCAAGGTAATTGAGAACTGGCGATAAATAACCCCTGTTGAGCCTGGGAAGAACGCCATTGGCACAAATACTGCCGAAAGCACCATCGCAATACCAACAAGGGCACCTTTGATTTCATCCATTGATTTACGTGTTGCCTCAAGAGGAGATAAATTCTCTTCGGTCATTACACGTTCAACGTTTTCAACCACGACGATTGCATCATCTACAAGTAGACCGATGGCAAGTACCATCGCAAACATGGTTAAGGTATTAATTGAGAAGCCAAACACTTGCAAGATAGCAAACGTACCTAGCAATACAACAGGTACTGCAATAGTCGGAATAAGTGTTGCTCTGAAGTTCTGTAAGAATAAGTACATTACCAAGAACACCAGCACAACAGCTTCGATTAGAGTGCTGACAACTTTTTCAATCGAAAGTGATACGAATGGTGTCGTATCGTAAGGAACAACCGTTGTTAAACCTTCAGGGAAGAAAGGCTCAAGTTCAGCAAGGGCGGCTTTTACGCCATCTGCTGTATCAAGTGCATTAGCACCACTAGCAAGCTTAACACCTAAACCTGATGCCGGTTTGCCGTTAAAACGCGCAACAACACCGTAGTTTTCACCACCTAATTCAACATCAGCAACATCACTTAAACGAACAACTGAACCATCAGCATTGGTTTTTACAAAAATATTTCGAAATTGCTCAGGTGTTTGTAAGCGGCTTTGTGCAGTTACCGTTGCATTTAATTGTTGGCCACTTACTGCTGGCAACGCACCTAATTGACCTGCTGAAACTTGCGCATTTTGAGCACTGATTGCAGCACTAATATCAGCAGGAGTTAATGAGTACTTCAGTAATTTAGCTGGATCTAACCAAATACGCATTGCATATTGAGAGCCAAACAGCTGCACTTCACCTACACCGTTTACACGAGAAATAATATCAAGCACGTTTGATGAAACATAATCACCGATATCGATGTTGTTCATACTGCCGTCTTCAGATACAAACCCTACAACCATTAAGAAGTTACGAGCAGATTTTGCAACCGACACACCTTGACGTTGTACTTCTTCTGGTAATAACGGTGTTGCAAGCGACAATTTGTTTTGTACTTGAACCTGTGCGATATCAGGGTCTGTATCTGCACTAAAGGTTAAGGTTAACGTCGCTGAGCCGTTAGACTCTGAGGTTGACGACATGTAGAGCAAGCCATCTAGCCCTTTCATTTTTTGTTCAATAACCTGTGTAACCGTATCTTCTAGAGTACGGGCCGACGCACCAGGGTATGTGGCTTGAATACTAATTGCAGGTGGTGCAATTGATGGATACTGCGCAACCGGCAAACTTCTAATTGCTAAGATACCTGCCAGCATCACAACGATAGCAAGCACCCATGCAAATATGGGCCGATCAATAAAAAATCGTGACATTAAGTTTCTCCGTTACTGGCTGTTAGCTGCTGATTCTGCAGGCATTGCATTGACTGGTGCACCTGGGCGGATTTTCTGTAAACCTTCAACAATTAACTTATCGCCACTGTTTAGGCCGTCTGTCACTAACCAGTTTGAACCAACAGTACGATCAGTTTTAAGCACACGTGCTTCTACGGTATTGTCTTTGCTTACTACCATGGCAGTAGGCTCACCTTTGGTGTTTCTGCTTACGCCACGTTGCGGTGCTAAAATCGCATCACTTTTCACACCTTCAACAATCACTGCACGAACATACATACCTGGTAGTAGTAATTTTTCTGGGTTAGGAAATTCAGCGCGTAAGGTTACTGAGCCTGTGCTTGGATCAACAGTCACTTCAGAGAATTGCAATGTACCTTTATGTTGATAAGTACTGCCGTCTTCCATCTTTAATTCAACTTTTGAATGTAAAGCGGCATCTTTATCAAGATCACCCGCAGCAATGGCTTTTTTCAAACGTGTTAGTTCACTGCTTGACTGGGTTAAATCAACATAGATTGGGTCTAATTGAGTAATGGTTGCTAATGCTGTTGCTTGATTAGCACTCACAAGGGCACCGGCAGTGACATCTGATTTACCAATTTGACCACTAATTGGCGCTAACACTTTGCTGTAGTTTAAATTGATTTCAGCGGTTTTAAGCTGCGCTTGAGCCGTTAGTAAATCAGCTTTTGCACCTTTGTATGCTGCATCAGCTTCGTCGTAATCTTGTTGGCTTACTGCTTTGATACTCAATAGCTCTTTATAGCGTTCTGCTTTTGCCTTGGCATTTGCAATACTTGCTTGAGCTTTAGTAATAGCGGCTTTACTAGTCGCTACTTCAGCTTCAAATGTAGATGGGTCAATCTGATATAAAGCTTGGCCTTTTTCAACCTCTGCACCTTCAACAAACATACGTGATTGAATAATACCGTTAACCTGCGGACGAATTTGCGCGATACGTGAAGCAGCCACACGACCCGGTAATTCTTTAGTTAGCGTAAGTGGTTTGCTTTGCATCTCAATAACACCAACAGGAACAGCTTGAGCTGCCTGCGTTTGCCCTTGAGCCGATTCTGATTGGCCGCAGCCTGATAATAAAACAGCACCAGCCAAAGCTGACACTGCAAAAAATGGAATGCGAGAGCGCTGCATGTGTAGTTCCTTAGTTTAGAGTGAACGATCATTCTAAACTAAAAAAGGCACAGATCAACCATCTTTAAAGAACTTTACATTAAATAAAAAACTTGCTTTAACGCATGAATTTTGTGCAATAAATAAATTGCTAATTGATTTATTACGAACGTAAGTGAGAAAGTTGTTTTAAAACTATTAGTTATGCGAATTGAAGTTATATCAATTCGCAGATTATTCGCCTAAACACATGCCCATTGCGCGGGCACTTGCTATTAAAGAATGTTCTAAAGGAATGACGCGATATTCAGAAGTAGCTTCTTTTAAACTGATTGGTTTAATTTCACCATCTTTACTGACAGGAATAAAACCAAACTGGCCTTTCTTTACTAGCTCGAATGCTTGCACCCCAAACTCTGCTGCAAGCACCCTATCAAACGCATTAGGTGTGCCTCCACGTTGAATATGCCCTAATACGGTTACTCTTACATCAAGATCAAGCGCCACACGTATTTGTGAAGCAAGCTGCTCAGCAATGCCACCAAGCACTGGGTTTTCGTAACCAAGTTCATTTGATTGTTTACTAACAACACCACCAGCAACAGGTTTTGCTCCTTCTGAAATGACAATGTTGGCAAATCCATGGCCTTTATCAAATCGTGATGTTAGTTTGGCTTTAATAGCTTCAATATCGTAAGGAATCTCTGGAATAAGTGCGACTTCTGCGCCAGCTGCAATAGCAGAGTGCAAACAAATCCAACCGGCATCGCGCCCCATTACTTCAGTCACAATCACTCGGTTATGACTTTGCGCTGTTGGTATTAAACGATCAATGGCTTCGGTGGCGGTGTCGACAGCAGTCTGAAAACCAATTGTGTAATCAGTGCCATATAAATCATTATCAATAGTTTTTGGTACCCCAACGATATTTAAGCCATGCTCAAATAAATGCTGAGATACCCTATGTGAACCATCACCACCAATATTTATAACGGCATCAAAACCAAGTTGCTTAATAATACTGATTAACTCATAAGAGCGGTCAATAAACACTTGTTCACCCGCTATTTCAGCAGGAAATGCGGTAGGATTCCCTTTATTAACAGTTTCGAGAATTGTTCCACCACGAACATGAATACCCGCCACAACTTCACTAGTTAAGTGTATAATATCATTTGGCTTTTCAAGCACACCACAATATGCTCTTCGGCTACCATACACCTGCCAATTGCCATCATGTTCAGCTGCTTTAACCACCGCTCTGATCACCCCATTGAGACCTGGGCAATCCCCCCCACTTGTTAATAGCAGTAATTTTTTCATTGTGTTACCAACTTCGTTCACTGATTAATTACAGATTAGCTTATATGTTGAAGTTTCGCGTATGACTTACATCAACTAAAACTTGGTTTTTTATGCGTAGAAAAAAGCGCAACAAATAGCACTAGTAATACATACTTAGGCAGACTAGTCAGTAAAGTGGTGTTATCAATATTTGCAGAAAAGGTGTTAACAGCAAAATATAAATGCAGCGCTAAAAATGGTGTCAGCAATATAAAGTATGAATACGTTTTATCTTTAAGATACAGCGACTTACTAATGAGTAAAAATACTAAAAGTAACGCTAACAAAGGAAGGCCTAAAGTCACGATATCAACCATTGATAAAGCAAAGTTAGGTGACAAGTCATAAAGGGCTGAAAGTACTTCGGTTGGAATCGCAATAGCCGAGCCATAACCTATGACTGGTATAGATAAATAGGCAAATAAACAGCCAAAGATAAATAAAAGTAGTACGTTATATTTCATAACCCCATTCCATGGTTTGTTCATTATTAGCCTTACGCTAACTAATAATGAACAAATAATCCACTACTTTTTCAGTACCTTACATCGTTAAAATGTCTTAACTTTAAAGGCTAGGTTTTCTACCGCACAGCCTGTACTACTCGTATTTACACGGTAATAATGAGTATTGTCTGTGGCATTTAAATCTAATAAAAACTCATCATGCTGAGCAACTGCTTGTTGCTCTTGTGTTAAGCACATAGCTTGTACAAGCGAACGTAATTTAGCATCTGAAAAAATAGTGCCAAAACGCTGCATCGGCAGTGGCGGAATTTTAATACTAGGGAGTGCATTATCAACAGTTCGTTTAGCTAGAGTAAAACCATCCTTTGTTACATCAATAACTGCACCAGCAGGCCAATAACTGATTGCTCCGTTGTTTTTAGCGTCAGATTTAACATGCACGACACCGCTTTTACCAATCACCGTCATTAGTGCGGTTTCACCAGCACGAATTGATACAAGGGCGGTGGTCTCATCAATGCCAAAGCCATGCTGTTGCCCGGTATCTGCCAGTAATCTTGCCAAACGCATTGTTCTGTTGCGCTCGCTAAAGTGTGTATCAAGGACACCGTAAGTAAAACTGCCAAGCCCACCTTGTTTTTCATAGGTAAGACTGTCAGCCGAAAGCTTATCACCGCATTCATTTTCACAACGCTCACTCGGCGCAGACACCGCAAACGAGCCTTCTCTCATTGCCGCTAAACTTGTACCATTTGAAATCATCGGCACTATGCCGTAGGCATTTTTACCACCACTTTGCACCGCTGTACCTGCGCTTGTGCCAACAAGTAATGGTCTTTGTAAAATTGCGTGAGTCCAAGGATATTGCTTACCGTTATCATCAAACAGTACTTTTCTGGTTAAACTCTGATCGCCACCGTTAAACATCATCCCCGTCGCATTTTCAATCAGTTTAACTAAATGATCGACCCCTTTATCACAAAGCGCTTTTTCGGCCTTAATTCGATCAGGGTAAATTGTCTCTCGATTAAAAACGCCCATAGAGTCAGTACGTAAAGAATCCAAACTCTCACATTGCTTACTGGTAATCGCTTTTGCTAAAGCGGGTGTTAAAGGTAACCAGCTTGATTCTACACCCTTAAAGTTTAATAGCCCTTCATAAAAGTCAGCTGATTCATATGGATCTCTGCTTGAAGCCGTAACCGCTAAAATTGTTGGTGATTCGGTGGTTGTTTTTAATGAAGCAGCAACAAAATCTAAAATATCATTGGCCGCACGTTCGTTATTATCACTAGTACTAACCTGCTCTATTTGACGGGTCGAATCTGTATTTAATACAGCCACTTCAAGTGAGTCTATGACAAAGCTGTATTCTGAATCAGTGAGTTCGTTTAGTAACTTGTTATCTAAATCACGCCATGCCCATAAAATATCACTTTTAGTGATCACACCTGACTTTTCACGTGCAATCTGTGCTAATACCTTAAGCGTTTGCTGACGATTTTTTTTATTCTTGGTTGGCCAATTTGTCTTTATTGCAGATAAAGCATCATTATTTAATCGAAATTGATTATTCTGTTTACCACTAATCTGTTTATTAGAAAGACAATTTTTAGGGCTCATACTTGAGCAGGTGGTCAAAGATCCGCCGACTAAGACCAACGTTTGCTGTTGATCATTTGCATAGACTTTGCTGCCAAATGATGCGAAAAACAAACCAAATACCAAAGAAAAAGCTGAAGTTTGATATTTAGTCTTTTGCTCCTTAAGGATGTTCATATTGTTACACTCTTGTAAAAAAATATTAGAAAATTGCTTGCGCAGCTTTTTGTTGCTTGCTATAAAAAAAAGGAACATTTAAAAACGCGAGTAAGCTAGCACTGTATCGCTAGCTTTGTCAAAAGACCTTACGGATTGGAATTATGTTGAAAAACGCATTATCGCTTTGCACATATTTCTACTCTCCACACTACCTTTCGGAGTGGTTTGACGAGTAGCCACACCTCACTTCCTGTGAGGGGCTAGTTGTGTCTATAACCCACTGCCCTGTCTAAAAAATTATAACAATTATTCAAAACGTCACGGTTTTGCCGTGTGTTTTTTAAGACAAAGGTAAATCAATATGTTTCGTCAGTTATCAATTGCTGTAGCAATCAGTGCTGTGCTGTGCCCAGTACAAGCTGTGTATGCTCAAAACGACCAACAATCAGAAAAAATTGAACGAGTAGAAGTAACAGGATCACGAATTAAAGGGGTTGATTTAGAAGGAACCATCCCGCTTACAGTGCTTGACCAAGATGCAATCAAGCGCTCAGGAGCGAACACTATTCATGAATTATTAAAAGATTTATCCGTTTTTAAAGGCGGATCCGGTACCTTTTCAACATCTGAAAGTGGTGGTACATCAACCTCAACGCCAGCGGGTCAATCCGCTGCAAGCTTAAGAGGTATGGGTCCTTCTGCAACATTAACGCTGATTAATGGCCGCCGTGTTGCACCAAGCTCGTTCGCAGCAGGCACTGAAAACTTTGTCGATGTGAACTCAATTCCACTTGCTGCAATCGAGCGCATTGATATTTTAGCCACTGGCGCATCAGCAATTTATGGGGCTGATGCTGTCGCTGGTGTTATTAACTATATTCTCAAAGATGACTATCAAGGAGCTGAAGTAAATACTTCTTACACCAATAGTTTTGACAGTCATGACGAAGCTAAGAAGCAACTTAACTTAGTCTACGGAACCAATATCGGTGAAAGTAACTTAACGGTATTTGCTGATATTTACGACCGCAATGCCTTTAAAGCGACAGACAGAAGTTATACCGCAACACCTAATCTAGTGAATGGTTACTCATATTTACCGAAACTTGAGAACTCACCAAACATTTATTATTACAGCAGCCGAGATGGCAATGAACTACCAGCGCCAAACTGTAAAACAGAGCTTGTCACGACTGAGTATGGTGAGCAAATTTGTGCTTACTATGCAAACCAAGATGATTACCTAGAAACCCCATTTGAAAGCCTTTCAACTGGCTTTATGTTTAACAGCACCTTAGGTGATTTAGATTGGCATACCGATTTCTTCTATAGCCAAACTAAATCAAAAGCCTATTCATCACCTGCACCAATCAATCAAATAAACGACGATGATGGTCCGTATATCATAGAGGATGCGCTATTCATTTATGATAACGCTGATGGCAGTAACGACTTAATGGACCAGCTTTATATTGATCCATTTACCACTCAAGCGGGTCGAGAAGTGTATGGCTTTGCATTTGATGCACGTTTTAATTCACCGCGTACAGTTGAAGTTGAAACTAAAAACTTTCGCTTAGTCAGTAGCCTAGCTGGTTACATTGGGGACTGGAGTTGGGAGTCAGGTATAACATTTTCTCGTTCTAAGTCAGAGCAAGAAGCGATTGATGGTATTTACAACCGCTACCAATTTCATGCTGCAATCACTGGTGAATTATGCTCCGACGGTTCAACTGCTACATACGATGGAACACAGCTCAATTGTGCGCAAGGTCAGTTAATGCCATTCTACAACCCTTTTTTACAGGGTGATGCTAATAATGATGCGGTGCTTGAGCTTGCAAAAGCAAACCCAAGTAGAAATGGTGAGAGTACAGTCTACGGATGGGACTTAAACTTTAATGGCGATTTATTTACATTTAATGAGTTACCCATTTATGCTGCATTTGGTATTGAGGCTCGCCGAGAAGAGTTAAAAGATATTCCGTCTTTAGACTCACAAGCGCGTGCTGAAAATGGTTATTTAGTCGATGTTTTTGGTTTTGGCTCGAGCTTATCAGAAGCAGACCGTACGCAGTACGCTGCATTTGTAGAGTTGAATATGCCAGTTACTGAGCAGCTAGAACTGCAAGTTGCTGGGCGTTACGATCATTACGATGACTTTGGTGGAACGTTTAACCCTAAAGTAGGTTTAAGCTACCGCCCTTCAGATTCTCTAATTATTAGGAGCTCTTGGTCAACGTCGTTTAGAGCACCTTCATTAACTCAAGCTGGCGTAAAATTACGTACCACACAATCAAGCTTTGATTGTGGCGCAAATCAGGCTGTTGCAGATTTATACTGTATGGGCGATGGTACAGAAGTCAGTGTTAACAGCCTAGAACTAGGTAATCAAGCACTCAAAGCCGAAGAGTCTGAAGCGCTCAGTATTGGCTTTGCATGGAGCCCATCTGTAAATACCAATCTCACTGTCGATTATTGGCATTTTGATCATGAGCAAGTCATCGATACCAATATGACTGCCGTACTAGATAGAGCAATCACGGATGCTTCTCTTCGTCACTGTGGCTTAGTACCACTAGGCCAACAAGGTATTTCGTACGAGCAGCAGCTGTGTGAAGTAACCGATAATGCAGGCCTTAATATCGAAAGTGATGGCGCTAATCTTTCAGAGATCCTAACAAACTATATTAGTGAGTTTAATCCGCGAGAAGATGAGCTATTCCTGCCGCTATTTAGAGACCATGTTATTCCACTGGAAAATACCGGCACACAAACCTTAGCGGGTATCGACTTTAAGTTCGATCATCGTTTTCTTTTTGCAACAGGCAACTTAACACTCGCTTTCGATGGTACACACTATTTAGAGTTTGAGCGAAACAAACCCGGTTCAGATGCAATCGAAAAGTTAATCGGCACTTATCGCTACCCTGAAAATGTAGGCAGATTCTCTATCGATTGGGATGCCGAGAGTTATTACATAAATCTAGGTGCCAATTATACCAGTAGTTATGAGGATGATATTGAAGGGCTACGTGGCCGTGAAATAGATGAGTTAGAAGAACTTGGCGAGCTTAATGATGAGTTAAAACGCGATGTTGATGACTGGCTAGTATGGGATTTATCTGCCGGGTATTTTATCAATGATGCATTATCAATCCGTGCTAGTATCGATAATATCTTCGATAAAGAACCGCCTAAACTATATGGTTCAAGCCGAGGTTTTGATTCTATAAATCATAATGCTTATGGTAGTCGCTATACGTTAAGTTTGAGTTATCGCTTTTAGCAAGGTATGGGCGACTTAATAGTCGCCCACACTTTTGAGCTTACGTTATCTTAAACTAACGACTCTCAGTATTATTCTTTCTTAGCAAGGGCTACAATACCTTGCTTATCTTATAAACGTCGAATGACCTTTAAGTGACTTTATGAAAAACAAACAGTTTGCGATGCCAGATGCGAGCATCATTTTGTTGTGCGTCGCCGTTATCGCCTATTTTGCCAGCCTATTTATAACCCCTGGTGTGTTTAATGCCGAAAAAGATAGCCATAGCGTTGAATTATCACAATATCAAATAGCCTCAGATCATACCCCGCCAGCATTTTTTGCAGAAGGTGGTGAAATTGGCCTCGCTAATGTTTTATTTGAAGGGTTAGTGTCAGGTGATAAGTATGGCGCAGCGATTGGTGTGATGGCGTTTATTTTAATCACTGGCGGTGCGTTTGGGATTATCTTAAAAACCGGTGCGATAAATAACGGCATAATGGCACTCATTAATAAAACACAACATATTGAGTGGGTATTCATTCCTCTCTTGTTTGTGCTTTTCTCTTTAGGGGGTGCGGTTTTCGGCATGGGTGAAGAAGCCATCGCCTTTTGTATTGTGTTATTCCCGATTATGAAGCAACTTGGTTATGACGCAAAAGTTACCGTATTAACAACCTATGTTGCTACACAAATTGGCTTTGCCACCTCATGGATGAACCCATTTAGCATTGCCATAGCTCAGTCTATAGCTGAAATTCCCGTTTTTTCTGGCGCAGGGTTCAGAATGGTTGCTTGGCTTGTTTTTACTTCATTTGGCCTTGTATTCACCATTCGCTATGCCAATTCTATCAGAGCAACTAAACAACAATCTAACCAACACAAAGACAGTGCAATAAATTTAGATAACGCAGATAAACTAATCTTACTTACTTTTATTGCTGGCATTATTTGGGTTATTTGGGGTGTGATGGCTAGGCAGTATTATATTCCTGAATTATCAGCGCAATTCTTTTGTCTTGGTATTGCTTGCGCTGTAATCGCCAGCCTATTCAAAAAACAAACTGCCAATCAAAGCGCAAACGCATTTAAACAAGGTGCCCAAGAGCTCTTACCTGCAGCGCTTTTGGTTGCTTTGGCAAAAGGCGTTATTTTAATACTTGGCGGTAGCGATTTAACGTCGCCTTCAACCCTTAATACCTTGCTGTATTATAGTGCCACCAGCATCTCAGTTGTGCCCGATTATATTGCTGCTTGGGGCATGCTATTATTTCAAAGTGTATTTAACTTCTTTGTTTCGTCAGGTTCAGGACAAGCAGCCATAACAATGCCGCTAATGTCGCCGCTTGGTGATTTGTTAAATATCTCACGTCAAATTGTGGTGTTGGCATTTCAGTTGGGTGATGGTTTAACGAATATTTTTATTCCGACTTCTGCTAGCCTTATTGGCTGTTTAGGTATTGTTAAATTAGATTGGAGTGAATGGGCACGTTTTATTTGGCGCTTCACTTTAGCTTTGTTCGGCCTTGCCAGTGGTTTTATATTTCTCGCACACTTTATTAACTATCAGTAAAAGATTTAATTATGTTAACACTTATAAAAGGCGCAGACGTTTTCGCCCCCTCACCTTTAGGTATTCAAGATGTTCTGATTGCTGGCACTAAAATAGTTGATATACAGCCTGAAATAACTATCGATACTTATCAGGGGATTACCACGATTGATGGCACTCATTGTATTTTGGCCCCGGGGTTTGTAGATTCACTCGTTCATATAACTGGCGGAGGCGGCGAAGCTGGCTTTGCAAGTAGAACACCAGAAATGAACCTGACTGATGCAACACTGCATGGTACAACAACCGTTATTGCAGCTCTTGGCACTGACTCAAGTAGCCGAACTCATAGTAATTTGATTGCTAAAGCAAAAGAGCTGAAAGAGCTTGGGCTCAACGTTTTTTGTCATTCGGGCTCATATCATTTACCTGCGAAAACACTGACAGACTCTATCACCAGCGATTTAATGTACATAGATGAGTTTATTGGCGTGGGAGAAGTTGCTATATCGGATCATCGTAGCAGCCAACCCACAGTGCAACAGCTGGCAGAGCTTGCCGCTGAGTCAAAAGTAGCTGGCATGTTAAGTGGTAAAAAAGGCACTGTCAGCATTCATGTTGGCCCTGTTGATACACATTTATCGTTATTGCATGAGGTTGATAAGCTAACCGATATTTCGCTAGCACAATTTTACCCAACTCACATGAATCGCAATATTGACTTACTTAATGCTGGGGTAGAGTTTTGTAAAGCCGGTGGCACTATCGACTTTACAACAAGTACAACCGAGTATGACCTTGCTCATGGTGAATACTCTGCCGCACACGCACTAGCTTACTGCCTAGAGAATAAAGTCGACCCAACAAAACTAACCATGAGCTCAGATGGCCATGCAAGCCTTCCTATTTTTGACAAAAGCTTTAACCTGCTTGGCCTTGAAGTAGGCAAAGAGTCCACATTGCATGGCTCGTTTGTAGAAGCTGTGCAAAAATACAATGTTTCGATTGAACACGCTTTAATGGCGATTACATCAAACCCTGCACAGATACTGGGTATCAATAAAGGTGTAATTAAGCAAAATGCAGATGCCGATCTTGTGTTACTTAATAAAACAACGCTTGCGCCAACAGAATGCTGGTCAAAGGGTGTTCATATGATAAGCAAAGGCAAAGCACTTGTTAAAGGCGCCTTTGAATAAGGCCGCAATCGGCGGCCTTAAACACTATGCTAAACATGTTCCGAAATGCGAGTAACGAGTAGTTGCTCGACTTTCACCCCTTCAACATCAACAACCTCAAACTTATAGCCAGCATAGTTTATAAACTCGGCGCGTTTAGGCAGGCGTTTCATGGTGTAGATCAAAAACCCTGCGACTGTTTCGTAATGAGACTGTTCAGGGAACTCTTCAATTTCAAGGACTTTAGCAAGCTCAACCACAGGTGTTAAACCATCGACCAGCCAAGATGAATTATCACGTTGAATAATTAACTCTTCACCATGGTGGCTAATTAAGTCGCCCATAAATCCTTTCATTAAATCTTTAACAGTAACAATACCTACCATTAGCGCGTACTCATTAACCACTACGGCAAACGGCTCTGCCGCTTTTTTGAAAGTATTTAGCGCCTCTGAAAGACTCAATGTTTCTGGCAGATAAAAAATATCTTGGCTTATTAATTCATTGTCGATTTCAGCGGTTTGCCCTTTTAGCACCTTGCGTAGGATATCTTTTGATTCAACCGAGCCAATTAATTTATCTAAACTACCATCACACACTAAAAAGTGATTATGAGGGTGCTCAATAATTTTGGTTGCAACTTCTTGAGCATCAGCTTTTACATCAAAATACACAATTTGATCGCGAGGAGTCATCACACTCGATAAAAAACGTGCTTCTAAATCAAATACATTGCCAATTAGCTCATATTCTTGTTGCTGTAAGCTGCCGTACTCTGCCCCTGCATCCATCATCGCAACGATGTCTTCTGTGGTGACAATATCTTCTCGCTCAGCAGGTACTTTAAAAGCGCGTAAAACCAAATTAGTTATACCATTAAAGAAAACAACAAAAGGAGTGAGCGCAAAGGTCACCCAGCGCATAATGGACACCACGTTTACCGCAACCGCCTCTGGCATAATCATGGCTAACCGTTTAGGTAATAGGTCAGCAAATAAAATAAACAAAGAGGTAATACTCAAAAACGAAATCAAAAAGCTGATTTGACTCAATAACGGGCCTTGATAAATCATGCCTAAGATTTGTTCTATGTAAGGAGATAATGCTTGCTCACCAACAATACCACCTAAAATGGCAATTGCGTTCAGGGCAATTTGTATCATGGCAAAAAATGCCCCAGGTTGCTCTTGCAAGCTAAGCACTGCTTGGGCTTTTTTGTTCCCTTCGTCCACCATCACTCGTAATTTGATCTTACGAGATGCCGCAATCGCTATTTCGCTCATTGCAAACAATGCACTGATCAAAATTAAAATCATGATAATGAGTAAATCACTCATTGTAGCTCCTAATAATTAAGCGCATTCAGAGTGTTGAATGCAAACAACTTTTTGCTCGTTTAGGCTGGCGAGAGTTTGGCGAGAATGGACAAAAAGCAGCTGATTATAGCCACTTTGTAGTAATCAACAAGTGCTATTTTTAATCGTTAATAGCAAAGCCTTTATTTAATTTTTCAAGAGTCACAGGATTGATATTTTTATTGCAGGCAAAGTATAACTGAGGTGTGCCAACGGGCAGTTTAAATATCGGTTTTAAATCTTCAAGGGTGCTATCATTATTACGTTCATGTTTAAACTGCTCATCACTAAGGATGACTAAATCGATACTTGAGCGTCTGCTTTTCAGTACATCATAAATGTTGTCAAAACTATCAAGTAAGATCAGCTGATTACGTTCATCAAAGCCGTTTTCTTTTAAGTAAATATGTGAATAGTTATTTTTTAATACAGCAATTCGGTATTTCTTAGCTTCGTCTATGCTCGCTATTTTTACTTGCTCAGATTTAAACGAATAGAATGACGCTGAAAAGCCACCAATTTTCGCTACCCAAGTAAACTTATCTTCGCGTGCCGGAAGCCTTGCCATAGAAAAGATGCAGGTATTGCTATCACGCAATGCAGCGTTATACGAAATTGACCAAGAATTTACTGACACCTCATAATCCACGCCACTTTTATCTAAACCTGATTTAACTTTATCAACTACAGTGCCAGTTAATTCGCCATTTTCATCTAGGTATTGGAAATTAGGGAAATTTTCGGTCACCACAGTAATTGCTGCAAAACAAGGTTGCAGAAAAAGCAGCAATGACAAGGTGATAATTGAGCGCATAATGAGCGATACCAAATAAATTATAATTATTTTTTATAATAATATAGC
>NZ_JAKEVM010000036.1 GCF_022398475.1 Pseudoalteromonas shioyasakiensis
CCTATACAACTAACTAAAAGCTTAGTAATAATTTTTAATTCAGCAACTTAAATATGATTAATCTGACCTTTGCTTAGAACATTTCCGGCATTTTAGCTTTATCCAAATAGTTTTCGTCTAACGACTGTGCGATATTCACTAGGTGTTTGTGAAAGCACTTTCTTGAATACCCGTGTTAAGTGACCTTGGTCGTTATAACCAACTTCCAGTGCAACTTCTTGAATAGACAAATTTGAAGACGCTAATAACTCTTTTGCAGTTTGTACCCGCAACTGTTGCCAATACTCCACAGGAGTTTGGCTGGTGGCTTGGCGAAAACGGCGTGTAAAGGTGCGGTAGCTTAAACTAAATTGTGCTGCAATTTCTTGCAGAGTCAGTTCAGATGTTAAATTGTTTTTTAGCCAAAATTGAATTTGTGCGATGAGTTCATCTGGGTGTTTATCGACGGCACCCTCAAGGTAGCGCTGATCTTCATAGGGCTTACGAATTTCATGGGAGAAATTACGCTCAACATGTTGTGCCGCTTCTCGTCCGTAATATTGACTAATAATATGCACAATAACATCGGCAAGGGCATTTAAACTCGCAACTGTATACATGCGCTCAGATTGTGTGATGAAAAAATCAGGCTTAAGCTGCACTTTAGGGTAGTCACGTTTAAATTGTTCTGCGTAATGCCAGTGGGTGGTAGCCGGGTGGCCATCCAATAAGCCTGCTTCTGCAACTAAACAATTACCTGTGCCTACACCAATGATATGACTGCCTTGTTGCCAAGAATCACCAAGCCAGTTCACCAAACTTTGCTGATTGCTCACCACAGGACGCGGGTTTCGCCAAATCCCAGGCACAATAATCAAGTCACTAGCAGGCGCGGTGACGGTTTCGCAATCGGGCATAATTGAAAGCCCAGTACGATTAGGGATCGCTTTTAGACTACTTGCCACTAAATTGATGTTTAGAGGTTTAAATTCGTTCTGCTGACGATGGCTTTTTGCAAAGGCCTCACCAGCTCTGAGCATTTCAATAGGCAGGGTCAAACTGGTTATTAATAAATGAGGATAAACCAAAATACTAATTTCAATGGCTTTTACTTGTTGAAGTTTCGTCACTTAAATTGCTCCGACCAGTTGTTTTTGGCCTATTATGCATGTTATTTGGCTATTTAAGCATAAAGTGTGTTAATTAATCCATTTAAACTTGGTTTAATTCTCATAACACGTTTTCTCAAGGTTTTTTATGACAGCATTACCCGTTATTGTTGGTATGGGTGGTATTAATGCCGCTGGCCGCACTTCTTTTCATCAAGGTTATCGTCGTATCGTGTTAGACAGCTTGGACGCTAAAGCCCGTCAGGAGACATTTTTAGGTTTAGCGACATTAATGAACTTAGTCACTCTTACTGAAGGCGTACTTAAAGATGCCCAAGGCAATACCATTGCCGAATCAGACATCGAAGCTAAGTTCGGTGAACAAATTTTAGCTGGCACACTTATTCGTAAAATTGAAAAAAACCACTTCGATGTGGATGCGACTCCATGGCAGCAAAAAATGACGTTAACAGCGTCAGATGAACAGCAGATTGTTTTTGAAACGCGCCGCCGTGATTTACCAACTCCAGTACCAAGTGCTTGGCAGGTTGAAGAATTAACTGATAAAAAAGTTAAAGTCACAATTAGTGCTGATCTTGCTATTAAACATGACAGTACGCGCGATAATCCAATTAAAGCGGCCGGTCAATTACCATCAGGTTTTGAACCTTCGGCTATGTATAACAGCCGTTATCAACCAAGGGGTCTGCAAGCGACTATCTTTGCCGCAACCGATGCGATTCGTTCGACAGGTCTGGCGTGGCAGCAGGTGATGAATAGTGTTGAGCCTGATCAAATTGGCACTTACTCAGCTTCTGTGGCGGGTCAAGTTGATGATGAAGGATTTGGTGGATTAATACGCGCGCGTCAGCAGGGCGATCGTGTGAGTACAAAACAGCTTGCACTTGGCTTAAACACTATGTCTACTGACTTTATCAATGCTTATGTAACAGGCAATGTGGGTACAACCTTTACTACATCAGGTGCATGTGCAACTTTTTTATATAACTTACGTGCTGCAGTAAACGATATTCAAGCGGGTCGTACGCGTGTCGCTATTGTGGCGTCTGTTGAGTGTGCTATTACACCTGAAATTGTTGAAGGTTTTGGCAATATGAGCGCACTTGCAAATGAAGAAGGTCTAAAGCGCCTTGATAATACAGATGTGGTTGATCATCGCCGTACAAGTCGTCCATTTGGTGAAAACTGTGGTTTTACAATTGGTGAAGGCGCACAAGTTGCTATTTTAATGGATGATGCATTGGCATTAGAGTTAGGCGCTGATGTGTTAGGCAGCGTTGCAGATGTGTTCGTCAATGCCGATGGTATTAAAAAATCAATTACAGCCCCGGGCCCAGGTAACTACATCACGATGGCAAAATCTGTTGCACTAGCAAACAGTATTGTTGGCCAAGAAGCGGTACAAAAGCGTAGCTTTATTTTGGCACATGGCTCAAGTACACCGCAAAACCGCGTAACAGAATCACTAATCTATCATAAAGTGGCAGAAACATTTGCAATTGATAATTGGAAGGTTGCTGCGCCTAAAGCATATGTTGGCCATACCATTGCTCCAGCCAGTGGTGATCAATTAGCTATGGCATTAGGTGTGTTTAGTCACAACATTATGCCGGGTATTACGACAATCGATAAAGTGGCAGATGATGTGTATAGCGAGCATTTAGACATTCGTACTGAACACTATCAGTGTGATGCAATGGATATTGCCTTCATTAACTCAAAAGGCTTTGGTGGTAATAACGCAACTGCGACTGTGTTATCACCGGCAATTACATTAAAGATGCTAGCAAAGCGTCATGGTGATGAGGTTATGGCGCAATATCAAGACCGTCATACTCAGGTAGCCAAAGCGCAAGCTGACTATCAACAACACGCTGATTTAGGTCATTATGAGCTAATTTATCGTTTTGGTGATGGCTTAATTGATGAAAATGGCATTGAAATTAGTGAAGATTCAATGACAATCCCAGGTTTTGATAAAAAAGTTTTATTATCAAAACCAAACCCTTACCAGGATATGTTTTAAGATCAAGGCATGTTTAAGCACATTCTTGACAGCAAGGCGCTTTTAAAGCGCCTTTTTTAGTGCTATAAATGTTCCTATCAAAGGGAATTGGAGCCATTATCATGATTAAATTCACAAAACTCGCAGCACTTTGTTCACTTATCGCATTACCAACACAGGCTTTAGCACGAGATGTCAATGACTTAGGTGTTGATGTTCAAGCTGCTACCTCTGCTTATATTGTTAAAAATTCAAACAAACGTTACCCAGGTAGTTATAACGGCTCTCGTTTAGAAGGCTGGGCATTAATGTCTTATGTGGTTGATACACAAGGTAAGGCAAAAGACATTGAAGTGATCATGGCATCTGATACTCGGGGTAGTGAAGAAAATGCAGAGAAATACTTAACCAACTTAGAGTTTGCACCTGCCACAAAAGAAGGCAAAACCGTAGAAGGGGGTTACCTGTTTTCATTTGAAGTAGGTAAGTATTTTAATGGTTACTCAAATGATAAAGCGAGCCGTGGTTTTATTAATGAATACGATGAAATCAACAAAATGCTGCAAGCTAAAGAGTTTAAAAAAGCTGAGCAAGCATTGGCTGAGTTATATAAAGACCATACTAAAAACACCTCTGAACAGGCATTATTTGCATGGTTGAAAAGCCAATTTTATTATCATCAACAACAATGGTTTGGCTTTGATGAGCAGTTGTCTGTAGCCTATTTACTGCGAGCTAAGTTACCAACAGATATACAATATTTAGTCGCTAAAAGTGCTCTACAATGGTACAGCTTCAAGGGCGATTTTAATCTTGCATACAATGCTATTTATGCGTTAGATAATATCGAGGGGAAACAGTTTTCAGAAGAAAACAAACTTGCCACTATCAAGCAAATTGATGACTTATTGGCGCGAACACCGCAGATTAATTCACAAATCAATGTTTCAAAAGATAAGCTGTCATATTTATCTTTATCTCGCGGTTCTATCAAAATAGAAGGCGCGAGTGATGTTTCTAAATTACAGATCCGCTGTGCAGATCAAGTCATTGATCTTGAAGCAAGTGAATCGGTTAATTATGTCATTGATGAGCAGAGCAGACGTTGCGGTTTATTAGTTAAATCTGCAAACCCTGCTGAGATTAAAGTTAAACAAACTGGCTATGCCATAGTTAACTCAAAATATGACGCGAGCTAATTGTTTACTTTAAGCGCTTAACATATCTTAGCGTTACGAAATTAATCAACGCCATTAAAAAGGCGATTTCGTAACGACTAAATGCCACAGCAATGCCAATAAGTCCCATGTTCCAAATACTGGCTGCTGTGGCTGTTCCATAGGTAGAGTTTTTGTTCTTCAAAATGGCACCACCGCCAATAAAGCCAATACCCGTGATAATCCCTTCGAGTACTTTTGATTCTGCCTCTGAACTTGTTAAAACAGACATGCCCACTAATGCATAACCACATGATGCAACAGCGACTAATGGAAATGTTCGTAGACCTGCACCATTACTGGTTTTTTCTCGATCAAAAGCCATTGGAAGGGCAAGTAAATAGGCAATACCTAGATGAATTAAATTATCGAGAATTTCATACCAATCAATATTAAAGTCCATGCTTTGCTCCTTGCTATTAAGATTATGATAGCTTTGCAATTTCAATACCCGATCAACAAATTAAATAAAATGAGGAAACTAGGGACATGTAGCCGGGTTTTTAAAAGCATGCCTTGCTATAATTTGCGATTTTTACGCACTGCTATGTCATTTTTTCAGCCTTTTGGCTGTTTGAATTTTAGCCATGCTAACAGTATGCTAAACACGCTGACTAAATAGGCTTCACATTGAAACATTCCATCTCCTCTCTTGAAAAAACTGCGCTTGCACTGTGTATGTTTGGTGCACTGATTGCTGTTATTTTGCCTGATGTTATCACCGAGCAAGTTCAGCCGTTTGTACAAATGCTGTTAAAATGGACTGGTAGTAGCTTTTTCTTATTGGTGAATTTTTTATTGTTTGCCATCATTATTTTAGCAATTAGCCCACTCGGTAGCCGTAAAGTAGGTGGTGAGCAGGCTGTTGTTGAGTATTCAAACTTTGGCTGGTTTGCCATGTTGTTTGCAGCAGGAATGGGCTCTGGCTTGGTTTTTTGGGGCGTAGCAGAGCCTGCGTTACATTCACTCGACCCACCACTTAAACAAAGCTTATATCCAGATAGACTAGCCAGTAGCCTCGCTTTAACCCTAGTGAATTGGGGCGCTCATGCTTGGGCACTTTATGCTGTATTTGCGCTAGTGCTTGGCGGATTAACGCAATACAGTGGGAGGTCAGGAGATATTTGTGCCCCTGTTTTAACGGCGCTTGGTAATCGCATTGATAAGTCTGCAAAATTTACTGTGTCGTTTATTGTAAGGTTAATTGCGGTAATCGCTATTTTTTTTGGTGTCGTCGGCACCATAGCTAATTCCACTTTACTGATCAGTAAAGGCGTTGAAATAGAGTTGGGGGTTACTTCAACTTTATTAGTGGGTTCATTAATCGTTTGTTTGTTAGCAGTTATTTATTCGCTGTCGGTTAAATTTGGATTACGACGCGGGGTACAGTCACTAAGTATATTTAACGTATTTCTAGCATTTAGTCTGCTTTTTTGGTTGCTACTAGTTGTGCCAATTGAGCCTATTATAAAGATTGCTTTAGATGGAACAGGCTACTATTTACAGTTGCTTGCAACTGGCACTTGGCAATTCGATAGCCAATTAAAAGCGCCGGACTGGGCCACTCATTGGACATATAACTATTATTTTTGGTGGTTAGCGTGGGGGCCATTTGTTGGTGTGTTCCTAGCCAAAATTAGCCAGGGGCGTAAAGTTTGGCAATTTATTTTGGCGGTTGTGTGTATTCCAACTTTAGTGACTATTATTTGGTTTGCGACCTTTTCGGGGGCAGCAATTGAATGGGATAGACTTAACCAAGCGGGCATTTTAGTTGCTATAAAACAAGATTACAGCCAAGGCTTATTTGTATTTTTTAATCAACTAGACTGGCAAGGAACCGTGTTTATTTGGTTAAGCTTATTACTACTGTTGATATTTGTTGCTACATCCGCAGACTCTGCAATATTAGTCATAAGAGAGCTGGTTGGCTCTGAGCAAAATAACCGTGTTACACTCTACGCATGGTGTTTAGCATTATTCATATGTAGCTTTGCATTGTTACTGCTACAAGATGAGCCATTAAATCGTAGCGTTGCAATTTTAGGCGCTTTACCTTTCTTGTTAATATTCCTATTACAGTTAGTTGGGTTTTTAAAAGAGTTTATTCGTGATATTTGTGATTAATCTACAGTTTTTTACAGTTAAATTACCTGTTTGTTATTATGCTTAGAAAATGAGCTTAAGTGTATTGGAGGATCGATGCTTAAATCTTTGTACGTAATACTATCAGTAAGTTTACTCAGTGGCTGTACTGCAGTTGGCTTAGTTGCAGATGGAATTGGCGGGCGCACGAGTCAAGCACAGCCGGCAAGTGCTTATGCAGATAAAAAAGATAATGACCGAGTTAACTATGGCATGACCATGACGATGCTAGGTTATGAAATCGACAAAGCGATTATTGAAGGCCTAGAGAGCGATAGTAAAGACAAAGACGTTGAGCTTAAATGTCGTCAAATTAGTCGCGCAGTAAAAGAATGTGTTGAGGTTAAAGCTGAGCCAAAAAAAAGACCTACATTAATGGATAGTTTTAATAATGAAGATTAGCTTTTCAAAACTTGTTATTTGCTTAGTAAGCTACCAATTAGTGGGGTGTACAGTGGCGGGGTCAATAGTAGATGGCTATGCAAAAAACTCACAACCAACAAATCTTGCAACTACAAATGCAAATCAAACTAACAGTACTGTAACCGATGCTGAGGGCTTTTCATTCGCAAAGTTAGGCTTTGAAATTGATAGCGCTGTTATTGGTTTACTCAAACCAAAAGAAGAACAACCGCAATTAGTTTGCAGGCAAATTACACGCAGTATTAAAGAGTGTGAGGAAGTTAAGCCCTCACACTAAAAATTAAGTATTAATCACAGATACTTTTGATGAAACATCAGGTGTTCGTCAATAAAGCTGCTGATAAAGAAGTAACTATGATCATAACCCGCGTGCATGTTGATCTCAGCTGGGTAATCTTTTTCGTTTACGACAGCAAATAAGTTCTCAGTTTTGAGTTGCTCAGTTAAGAAGTTATCGGCCTCACCTTGATCAATACGCATCGGTAAATAATCATCAGCGACGGCATTTTTCATTAATTCACAGCTGTCGTATTCAAGCCAACTTGCTTTATCACTACCTAGGTAATTACTGAACGCTTTTTCACCCCAAGGGCAATTAATCGGGTTCACAATCGGGCTAAAAGCACTGGCGCTGACGTATTGTTTAGGGTTTTTAAGTGCAATCATCAATGCGCCGTGACCACCCATAGAATGACCAGCAATGGCTTTTTTGGTCGTCACAGGGAAGTGCGCTTCGATAAGTGCAGGTAACTCAGAAACCACATAGTCGTACATGTTGTAGTGCACATTGTAAGGCGCTTGAGTCGCATTGACATAAAAACCAGCACCTTGACCAAAATCGTAATTTTCATCGTCAGGCACAGTTTCACCGCGCGGGCTAGTATCTGGTGCGACAATCGCAATACCTAGTTCAGCCGCTTTTTTAAATGCTCCGGCTTTTTGCATAAAGTTTTCATCTGTACAGGTTAAACCTGACAACCAATACATCACTGGTACTTTATTCGTTTCGCTGGCACCTGGCGGTAAAAAAATCGCAAAGCGCATAGCACAATGTGTGCTGCTAGCTTGGTGGGTATATTGTTTATGCCAGCCACCGCTGACTTTTGTTGAGCTTATGTTTTCTAGCATAACCAAATCCTTGAAACAAAGGCGCTAGGAGTCAATCTAGCGCCAAATTAAAAGATTAATAATGAATAACTGAACGGATGCTCTTACCTTCGTGCATTAAGTCGAAAGCTTCATTGATATCTTCAAGTTTCATGGTGTGTGTGATGAAATCGTTTAACGCAAACTCACCATTCATATAGCGCTCAACAATCTCTGGTAATTCAGAGCGACCTTTAACGCCACCAAATGCACTACCGCGCCATACACGACCTGTTACTAGTTGGAAAGGACGAGTAGAGATCTCTTGGCCTGCACCTGCAACACCAATGATTACTGATTCACCCCAACCTTTGTGACAACACTCAAGAGCAGAACGCATTACATTAACGTTACCGATACATTCAAATGAGAAATCAACACCACCGTCAGTCATTTCAACGATAACTTCTTGGATTGGTTTGTCGAAGTCATTTGGATTGATTAAATCAGTTGCACCTAGTTTAGTAGCAAGATCAAACTTACTGGTGTTGATATCAACACCAATAATACGGCCAGCGCCCGCCATTTTCGCACCGATAATCGCCGATAAACCGATACCACCTAAGCCAAAAATAGCCACTGTATCGCCTTTTTGAACTTTTGCTGTTTTAGTAACAGCACCCATGCCGGTTGTTACACCACAACCAAGTAAACAAATTTCTTCAAGAGGCGCTTCTTTGCTTACTTTAGCAAGTGAAATCTCTGGTAATACAGTGTACTCAGAGAAGGTAGAGCAACCCATGTAGTGATAAATTGGTTGACCATCTTTATAGAAACGCGTTGTGCCATCAGGCATTAAACCTTTACCTTGCGTTTCACGTACCGCAGAGCATAAATTTGTTTTGCCCGATTTACACATTTTACACTCGCCACATTCAGCAGTGTAAAGAGGAATAACATGATCGCCTACTTCAACATGTGTTACACCTTCACCTACGGCTTCAACAATACCGCCACCTTCATGGCCAAGGATTGCTGGGAAAATACCTTCAGGGTCTTCACCAGATAAAGTAAATGCATCGGTATGACAAACACCTGTAGCAACAATCTTTACAAGCACTTCGCCTTTTTTAGGCATCATTACATCCACTTCTTCAATTGATAGTGGTTGATTTGGACCCCAAGCGATAGCCGCTTTTGATTTGATAAAATCAGTCATAACGTTCCCTTATAGTTGTTGGAAGTAAGTATTAAACTTAGTCTATTTTATTTGTTTCTCAATGAATGATAATCTTCGTTTTATTAAAACACTTTTACAGTATGGTAATAATGAATCGTTGGCACGGAATTGATGAGTTTTTAGCGGTAGCAGAAACAGGCAGTTTTACAAAAGCAAGTAAACTACTGGGTATGTCAGTGGCCCATGTAAGCCGGTATGTGAGTCAATTAGAAGAGCGATTAAACACACAATTGTTAACCCGAACAACCCGTAAAGTGGTGCTAACGCAAGAAGGGCAGGTGTTTGCGCATCAAACTAAACAATTACAGCATGCCATGGATGATGCCACGGCACTGCTTGCAGAGCAGCAACTGACACCAAAAGGTAGTATAAAACTAACAGCTCCTGTGATGTATGGTGAAAGTTTCATCATGCCTGCGGTACATTCGTTTATGCAAAAGCACCCAGATATTGAAGTGATCAGCCATTTAAGCAATGAGCAAGTCAATCTACTAGAAGATGGGTATGATCTCGCTATTCGCCTTGGTCATTTAAAAGATTCATCTTTAAAAGCACGGCGCATTAGTCAGCGCAGGCTTGTTATTTGTTGTAGCTCTGAATATATCAATAAATTCGGCCAACCACACAGTGTGAGTGAATTACATCAGCACAATTGCCTGATTGGTAATAACAGTTACTGGCGGGTAAAAGAGCAGGGTCAAGATAAGCACATCAAAGTGGCAGGGCGTTTGGCCTGTAACAGTGGTTGGGCATTGGTTGACGCTGCAATAAAAGGGTTAGGCATCGTGCAACTACCAGATTACTATGTCAATGACCACCTAGCCAATGGCAGGTTGAGTGCTGTACTTTCGAATGTTGCACCGGCACCTGAAGGTGTATGGGGGGTGTATCCACCAAGGCAGTTTATCGCAACCAATGTAAAAGCATTACTTGACCATCTGGTTGCTACTGTTCAAGTATCAGATTTATAATTATTTTTTACAATTTCGCGCATCCCATGCTAGCTAAATCTATGCTAATATGAGCGCATATTTAGCCCTTGGAATACCCATAATTTATTATGTTTCAACCTGTTAGCCTTTTTATAGGGCTGAGATATAGTCGCTCCTCAAAGGGCAATGCCTTTATCTCATTTATTTCATTTTTCTCTATCGCGGGCATTGCTATTGGTTTAATGGCCTTGTTTACAGTCAGTTCAGTAATGAATGGTTTTGAGAATAACCTTAAAACCAACATGCTTGGTTTAATTCCTCATATTGAAGTATCAGCCGAAGATAACTCGAAAGAAACCATGCTGCAGTTAAAGCAGCAACTAGCAAATTCTCAAGATGTTAAACAAGTTAACCTATACCGCCATGGCGAAGCCATTTTACAAACTAACCAAGATTTGCATGGCGTATTGTTACAAGGCCTTTATGATGAAGGAAGCTCCATCTATAACGTAAAAGATAAAATTGTTGCCGGCAATTGGTCACAAGTAATGGACAGCAACTACCATATTGCGATTAGCCGCTACTTGAGTCGAAAATTGGGTATTTCTCTTGGGGATAAAGTACGGGTTATCATGCCTAATGCCAGTTCGTATACCCCCCTTGGTCGAGTACCGAGTCAGCGCTTGTTTACCGTTGCTGCACTTTATGAAACACAGTCAGAAATTGATATGTCATTAGCATTTACCAGTGGCTATTCGTTAGGCAGAGTTTTAAAACTAGCAAAATCAGCAGCCCCTAATTTGAGTGTATCGCTGTATGAACCATTTGCTGTTGAGCAAGTATTGCAATCGCAGTTAGCTATTTTAAACGATTACACAGTGACTGACTGGCGAGCTAGCCAAGGCACACTATTTGCCGCTGTGGCAATGGAAAAGCGCATTATGTCGATGTTACTTGGCTTAATCGTGCTCGTTGCAGTGTTTAATATCATTTCAGCATTAACCATGATGGTCAGTGAGAAGCAAAGTGAAGTCGCTATTTTACAAACACTGGGTTTAACTCCGTTACAAGTGCAGCACGTGTTTATGATCCAAGGCTTATATAACGGCCTTATCGGTACCAGTATTGGTGCGTTACTTGGTGTGCTATTAAGTAGCAACATTAATGAATTGTTGAATATGTTAGGCATCAATTTACTAGCGGGCGTGAGTTTACCCGTTAAATTTGATGTTATAAGTTTGAGTTTTATTGCCGCAGGGAGTATTGCGATGAGCTTTTTAGCTACCTTGTATCCTGCCAGAAAAGCTGCAAAAGTGAATCCAGCAGAGGTATTACGTTATGAGTGATTTAGTTATCAATTGTCAGCAGTTAAATAAAGTCTATCAAGATGGCGATAACGAGGTTGCGGTATTAAAAGGGGTTGATTTAGCACTTAATCAAGGCGAAATGTTAGCTGTTGTAGGGAGCTCTGGCTCAGGAAAAAGTACCTTATTGCATATATTAGGTACCTTAGATAACGAAAGCTCAGGCAAGGTTGAAATTAAAGGTCAGCAGGTTTCTAAATTAAACCGTAAACAACAAGCCAGTTTCCGAAATGAAAATTTGGGCTTTATTTATCAATTCCATCATCTATTAATGGAATTTACTGCCATCGAAAATGTTGCAATGCCATTATTAATTAAAGGCTTAAGCGCAAAAGCGGCAACCGAAAAAGCCCGTAACATGCTAGATAAAGTAGGGTTATCTCATCGTAGCGAACATAAACCTTCGGCGTTATCAGGTGGTGAGAGGCAGCGGGTTGCAATAGCACGTGCATTAGTAACCGAGCCTGCTTTGGTGCTTGCCGATGAACCAACCGGTAACCTAGATAAACAAAACGCAATTAAGATTTACGATTTAATTAAAGAATTAAATACTAGCTTAAAAACCAGTTTTGTTGTGGTAACCCATGATTTAGAACTTGCAGATAAACTAGGCAAAATTGCCTATTTAGATGATGGTAAGCTCGCAATTAAAGAGTCTCAGCATGTTGCTTAGTGCCTTTATTTCAAAACGCTTTCGTGCCCATAGTGGCCAAAAAGACGGACAAAACGGTTTTGTTAGTTTTATCGCTAAAGCATCGACAATCGGCATTCTTTTAGGTGTCGCTGTGCTAATTGTTGCTTTATCAGTTATTAATGGTTTTGAGCAGCAGCTAGTACATCGGCTTTTATCGGTCGTACCTCAGGTTGAATATGTTGCGCCTAACAAACCAATCAATAATTGGCAGTCAAAAGTTGCTCTACTGCGCTCTCAAGCCGGTGTAACAGGTGCTGCGCCGTTTATTAGTGTCAACGGCATGGCGCAATATAAAAGTGAGTTAAAAGCAGTTGAAGTGCGTGGTGTAAGCCCTGAATTTGAAAACCAAGTGTCGGCGTTAAATCAATTTACAGAAGGGCGCTTAGTTAGCCAGCTACAACAAGAAGATGTGCTTTTAGGCCAACAAATCGTTAACCGATTGGGCCTTAAAATTGGCGACCCAGTTACCTTATTAATCCCACAGATAAACCAGCAAAGTAATACTTTATTGGCGCCAAAGCGTGTTAGCTTGAATCTTGCGGGTATTATAAAAATGGGCGGCCCAATTGATGAAACAGCGGCTTTTATTCGCCTTGATAAAGCTCAAAGTGTGTTGAGTTTTGAGCAAAACCAAGTAACCGGTTTACGATTACAAGTAGCTGATGTGTTCGCGGCCCATCAAACGGCGATGCGTGTGGGGCAAGTTATTCCTGATTATGTCTATGTCTCAAGTTGGTTTAGAACCCAGGGTAGCTTATATCAAGATATTCAAATGGTTCGCACGATTGTGTATATCGTGGTGTTTTTAATAATTGCGGTAGCGAGTTTTAATATTGTTTCGTCTTTAGTGATGGAAGTACGTGAAAAACAGGCAAATATCGCAATTTTAAAAACCATGGGCGCACAAGATAGCACCATTTTAGCAACCTTCGTAATGCAAGGTTTTACACAAGCTTTAATTGGTGTGATCTTAGGCACAGTTATCGGTGTAATGCTTGCGTTAAACATCAGTGAACTGTTCACTTGGGCAAGTAACTTATTTGGCGATAACCCATTACAAGGGGTTTATTTTATTGAGTTTTTACCCAGTAAACTAGTTTGGCAAGATATTGTTATCACGGTAATTGTTACTTTTGTTCTCGCTATTTTGGCTACCTTATATCCTGCGTGGCAAGCAACCCGAGTTGACCCTGCAAAAGTTCTTGGTAATTAAGGAGTGTTTATGGATAAGCAACGCATTATCGATTTTTGGTTTAATGAATTAGGACCAGAAGTTTGGTATCAGCAATCAGACGAAGTTGATGCCTTAATTACACGTGAGTTTTCAGAATGCCTTTTGCAGGTTATCGCTGGCGAACATGCAGATTGGCGAGTTGATGCTCAAGGCTCTTTAGCTGAAATTATCGTGTTAGATCAGTTTTCACGCAATATTTACCGTAATACAGCAAAGGCGTTCAGCCAAGACCCACAAGCATTAAGTCTAGCGCAAAGAGCCATTGAATTAGGTTTTGATAAAAAGTTACCTAGCTCTCAAACTGCGTTTATTTATATGCCGTATATGCACAGTGAATCGAAAGTCATTCATCAGCAAGCTGAGCAATTGTTTAAAGGCATGAGTAATTATGAATTTGAACTAAAGCACAAAGTGATTATTGATAGGTTTGGTCGCTACCCACATCGCAATAAAATTTTAGGTCGTGAATCAACAGCTGAAGAGCTGCAATTTTTAACAGAGCCTAACTCTTCTTTCTGAGTTGATTGAATAGTACGCAAGTAAATTTAAATGCTCTTTGATTGCCCGTAAACACTTGCACAGCGCCATTTTAAACCTTAAAGTGTCAGAAATGTTGTAAAAGAGTAACTACCATGGAACAAAAACAAGCAAGACCATTAACACCAGAAGAACAAGCCGAAGCGCAAAAACAAAGTGTTATTTGGCAAAGAGAATGTTTCCAAAATGCACAAAAGCATTTAGCTGAAAAAGGCGTTATTCCGCAAACTGTTGTAGAAAAAGAAAGCCGTTTTATCGCCCCATTAGTAGCGATTTGGAAATTTAAAGCACAAAACGGTAAGAGCTATTGGGTGATCACCGGTCGTTTACCTACCGATCACGCTGAAGCAAGTGCAGCAAATAATGCACGTGAAGTATTACGTTATTTCTCAATGCAGTGGCAAATGAAGGCTGATCAGCTAATGCAATCAGGTGCGGTAGATAAAACCAAAGTTGATTTTGCTAACCTGTTAATCAACCGTGCTCATGGTTTATATGAGCTATTTGAAAAAGAAGAAATGTGGCAAAACGAGCCTGCATAACTTCTAATAAGAAAGCTGAATAATGTTATTCAGCTTTTTTATTTAACATATACCTTAATGCACCAAAGTGAATGGCCGCGTATCAAATTGCTTAATAGGGCAGAGCATTCGCTGCCTTGGAATACCAGCCTCCATAAATACTAAGCCATCAGCCGAAAAACCATTTCGTTTAAATCTATCTACTTCGTTCAATATGCAATTAATGCTGACGCAATCACAGCCTTGCTTTTCAGCCATGCCTACTAAGTAATTCAATAATGATTTGTAAACCGAACGGTTACGATGTTCAGGTAAAACTGCAATACGCCCAATGAGGCCATCATTACATAAACGCCCAGTGGCAACTGGGCATTTACACTCGTCGGTCACGAGTACGTGATGTGCTGTTTTATCTAAATGATCAAACTCAATGTCTTTAGGAATATGTAGTTCGCATACAAATACTCGCTCTCTGATCTGTTGTAAGAGTTCCTTGTCGATACTCCATTCAACTTCATCTATTTGATAGCTCATAAACACACGCTCCTAACAAAACCAAATACCCTCATTTAAAAGTGTAGTAAAGGTTTTCAAGAAAATGTGATTATTTTTTGAACTATTTATATCGGCAGCGGTCAGCCAGGTTTGATCTGTGAGCTTTGTTATTAATTCAAGGTCAGTTAAATCATGCATATAATTAACACCATTAATACTTAAAAGTATTTTATCGTCAATTACTTGATAAATGGCACGGGTACCACCTAAACGCTCAAAAACAACGTCCTCATCATTAAGTAAGTCATTTACGTCATCTAGTGTATATGGCTCCTCTAAAGGCGCTAAATCCATGTCATGTTTTGGCTGACTCATACTGTTACCAAGCCAAGTCTTGAATACTGCGTCATCATTAATCGCAGCAATCATAAGTTGCTTCACTTTTTCTGCTTCAGTTTGGTTAAGTTCACCTTTAGATGAACGCAACTTAAGCTCTGCATCACCATATCGTTGATTACCAAGCTCAGTATCGATGAGGTGATCGGCAAATTGTGATAATAAATCGCGTTGATTTGGCGCTCTAAAACCTACAGAGTAATTAAGTGCATTTTCAACTGCGTAACCTTCATGTGGGCAACCTGGTGGAATATAGAGAATATCTCCCGGCTCTAACACACAGTCGATCACGGCAGGAAATTGTTCAACTTGTAACAGGCTCTTATTTTGTGCAAATTGCTTTAAGTTCGCATCAGGTAAACCAACTCGCCAGTGGCGCTTTCCTTCACCTTGAATAATAAACACGTCGTATTGATCTAAATGCGGACCCACGCCACCACCCGGGGTAGAGTAGCTGATCATTAAATCATCGATACGCCAGTTTGGAATAAAGCGAAATGGCTCCAGTAGTTGCGCTGCATCGCTATGCCAATGGTCAACTGCTTGCACCAGTAATGTTGAGTGCTTTTCAGTTAGCAAGCTAAAGTCTTCAAAAGGACCATGGTATGCTTGCCAATCATCTGAGTGATTGGTCACAATACGTGATTCAATGCTTTCTTCCATGGCAAGACCGGCCAATTCTTCGGGCTCAATCGGATCTGCAAAATCCTTGAAGCCTTGCTTTATAAGTAATGGTTTTTTCTGCCAATACTCAGCTAAAAATTGCTCTTGGGTTAATGAATTGATGGTTAATTGATACATAACATGACCTAAGCGAATTGATATAAAAAAAGCGAAAGGAAGGCCTTTCGCTTTTTTAAGTCTTAATTTGAATTTAAGCTAAGTTGTCGATGAACTCAACAGCGCGGCCAATGTAATTAGCCGGAGTTAATTTTTTCATTTCTACTTTTGCTTCTTCAGGTAACTCAAGACCATCGATGAAATCAGCCATGATTTCTTGGTTTACGCGCTTACCACGAGTAAGGTCTTTAAGTTTTTCATATGGCTTTTCGATACCATATTTACGCATAACTGTTTGGATTGGCTCTGCTAGTAATTCCCAGTTTTGGTCTAGCTCTGCTAATAAACGCTCTTCGTTTACTTCAAGCTTGCTAACACCTTTTAATGTCGCTTGGTAAGCGATAAGTGTGTAGCCCATACCAACACCTAGGTTACGTAATACCGTTGAGTCAGTTAAGTCACGTTGCCAGCGAGAAACAGGTAGTTTTTGCGCAAGGTGAGTAAAGATAGCGTTAGCAATACCTAAGTTACCTTCAGAGTTTTCAAAATCAATCGGGTTTACTTTGTGAGGCATAGTTGATGAACCAATCTCACCTGCGATTGTTTTTTGTTTGAAGTGGTTAAGTGCAATGTAGCCCCAAACGTCACGGTCAAAATCAAGTAATACAGTGTTGAAACGTGCAACTGCATCGAATAACTCAGCAATGTAATCGTGTGGCTCGATTTGTGTTGTGAACGGGTTGAATGTTAAACCTAGGCTCGTTACGAACTGCTCAGCGTGGCTGTGCCAATCGTAATCTGGGTATGCACTTAGGTGAGCGTTGTAGTTACCTACAGCACCGTTGATTTTACCTAACATTTCTACGTTAGCAATTTGGTCACGTTGACGCTTTAAGCGCATGTAGACGTTTGCAAATTCTTTACCCATTGTAGAAGGGGTAGCTGGTTGACCGTGGGTACGTGTCATCATCGCAACTGACTTGTACTCAACTGCTTTTTCTTTTAATGCATTTAGAAGTTGGTCACAGTATGGAAGTAATACTTTGTCACGGGCTTCTGTCAGCATTAAACCGTGAGACAGGTTATTGATGTCTTCTGAAGTACAGGCAAAGTGAATGAATTCGTTAACTGCGTTAAGCTCTGCGTTATCAGCTACTTTTTCTTTAAGTAGGTATTCAACTGCTTTTACGTCATGGTTAGTTGTGCGCTCGATCTCTTTAACGCGTGCTGCATCAGCTTCGCTAAAGTTATCAACAATGGCATTAAGTAAAGCATTAGCCTCGTCGCTAAATGCCGGTACTTCTTTGATTGCGCTAGCTGCAGATAAAGCTTGTAACCAACGAACTTCAACAGTTACACGGTATTTGATTAAACCAAATTCGCTGAAAATGCTGCGTAGTTCCGTGGTCTTGCTGCCATAGCGACCATCTACCGGAGAGATAGCGGTTAACGCTGAAAGCTCCATAATGACTCCTAAATTGTCTAGTTTGAACGATAATTAAATTGATTGTTTAGCAATGGCGAGGATTTTTCTTTTTGCAAAGAAAAAGTGACGGCGTTTCCCGCCCATTTGTCGCCATAACACGGCACTACGAATTCCGGCCAATAATAGGGCACGAATTTTGTTTTGCGTGAGCTGCTGTTTTAATAACTCTGGCTTGCCATACACTTGAATACGATGCCCAAGGGGGCTTAGCACCGATGAGTAAATATCAGCAAGCGCTGCTACTACAGTATCATCTGTGATAGCAAAGTGGTCGAGGCGGCGTTTAACATCATCAATGCGACGACCTAATTCATTTAAGCTGTTTTGTTTTGAACTTAATGCACGTTCTAATTGCATTAAACCACCCACATATTTTACGATTTCGACGTCTTTGTCTGCGCCGGCAGAAAGCTGTGCAATCAAAATGCGATAGCCTTCACGTAAATTATGTTTACCCTGATACACGTCTTCAGGGCTATTTGGTGATGTTTCGACAATACAGTTTAGTAATTTTTCTAATTCGTGATCACTGCCTTGGCCATATTGCGCAACTTTTTGTACTTGTTTAGCAACTTGACACATGGCAGCTAAAGCCATGACTTGGTGCTCTGTCATTATTTGATCACCGAATCAATAATACCACCACCTAAACATACTTCGTCAGCGTAGAATACGGCTGATTGGCCCGGTGTCACTGCTTTTTGTGGCTCATCAAATAGTACGCGTGCCATACCATCTTCACCAACAAGTAAAGTACAGCTGATATCTTCTTGGCGATAACGAGTTTTAACAGTACAGCGTGTGGTCCCTTTAGGACCTTCGCGGTCAACCCAGTGAAGCTGGTTTGCATTTAAACCATTGCTGTAAAGGCGAGGGTGGTCTTTACCTTGACCAACAACTAATACGTTACGATCAACGTCTTTATCAACTACATACCAAGGTTCACCCGAACCTTCTTTCATGCCGCCAATTAATAGACCTTTACGTTGACCAAGTGTGTGGTACATCAAGCCCTCGTGCTCACCCACTTCATTGCCATCGGTATCTTCAATTTTACCTGGCTGTGCTGGTAAGAATTTTTGTAAGAAGTCTTTAAATTTACGCTCACCAATAAAGCAGATACCGGTACTGTCTTTTTTATCGTGAGTGATTAAGTCTTGCTCTTCAGCGATGCGGCGGACTTCAGGCTTAGCAATATCGCCAACAGGGAAAAGTGTTTGCGCGATATGCTCATGGCTTAGAGTGTATAAGAAATAGCTTTGATCTTTGTTGTCATCAAGGCCACGACACATTACAAATTTATCACCGCGCTTTTCACGGCGAACATAGTGGCCAGTAGCGATGTAATCAGCACCAAGTGCTTGTGCTGCAAATTCTAAAAATGCTTTGAATTTGATTTCTTTATTACACATGATGTCTGGGTTTGGTGTACGACCTGCTTTGTACTCTGCTAGAAAGTATTCAAACACGTTGTCCCAGTATTCGGCTGCAAAATTTACAGTGTGAAGCTCAATACCTAGCTTATCGCACACAGCTTGTGCGTCTTGTAGGTCTTCAGCTGCAGCGCAATATTCATCATTATCGTCTTCTTCCCAGTTTTTCATGAACAGGCCTTCAACTTGATAGCCTTGTTGCTTTAATAAATACGCTGATACAGAAGAATCAACACCGCCGGACATACCCACGATGACTTTAATGTGACTATTTTCGCTCATAATATTCGCTGTCATTTTTTAACTGCTATGGAAAGGCCGATATTATATACCCAAACCACCTCAAGATGCGAGTTTCAGTTGGAATTAAAAGCGATTTAGGCAAGGTATTGATTGCAAGTAATAGTGGTTTGGGCATAGCAAACTTTTAGACACCCAAACCAGCTAAAATCACAGTGGTTATTGGTAAATCAAACTAAGTGGGTAGGCTTTACCAGCTAAATGATCTTCAATGCATTTTAAAACCAGAGGGCTTCTAAGAGGCAGGTTTTTAATTTGCTCAAGGCTAAACCAATCTGCGCTAAGAATGTCATCATCTTGGGGAGATGGTTCAAATAGCTCTGGGCTATTAAAAGCAAAGCTAAAACGCATATAGTGAACGCCATTTGCGGCATGCAAATTATAAATGCCAACAAGGTGATTGGCATTAAGGCTAATGCCTGTTTCTTCAATAAGTTCGCGATGAGCTGCTTCTGCTAAGGTTTCATTGGTTTCTAAATGACCCGCAGGCTGGTTATAGCAAATATCACCTGTGTGTTTATCGCGCTCTTTAACAAGTAAAAAATTGTCTTGGCATGTGACGATGGCGGCCACTGTGACATTGGGTTTATGCATCAGGGTTGTTCACTACTTTAAACTGGCCATTCTCTAATCCATCAAGGGTATAGTTACCAATGCTGTAACGAATTAATCGCAAAGTAGGGAAGCCAACATGCGCTGTCATACGGCGAACTTGGCGATTACGCCCCTCAGTGATAGAGATTTCTAACCAGCTGGTTGGAATGTTTTTACGCTCGCGAACGGGCGGAGTACGAGGCCAAATTGACGGCTCGTCAATACGTCTAACTTTGGCAGGCTTGGTCATGCCATCTTTAAGCTCTACACCTTTGTTAAGTGCAAAGATAGCCTCATCAGTAACATCACCTTCTACTTGCACCCAATAAGTTTTAGCTGTTTTTTTATTGGGTTCAGTGAGTGTGTGTTGTAATTTACCGCAGTTGGTAAGTAGCAACAGTCCTTCGCTATCTCTATCTAAGCGTCCTGCTGCATACACGTCTTTAATAGTAATAAAGTCGGCAAGCGTTTTGCGGTTTTGGTCATCGGTAAATTGGCAAAGCACATCAAATGGTTTGTTAAATAGCACCACTTTGCGCTGCTCAGGCCTAATTGCTTTTTTAACTTGGCGTTTTTGAGTCGGCCTTGAATAAGTTCGTCCGCTGCTGCGGCGTGGTTTGCTATTGGCTTTATTAACCATTAAATACACCTAGCGGGTTTAGGTAAACCTGCAATTTTAGTCGCTTGCTTTGCTGGGCCTTTAGGGAATAGCTTATACAAATACATGCTATTACCTTTTTCCTCACCTAGCTTTTGGGCCATTGCTTTGACCAGCATGCGTATTGCAGGGCTAGTGTTGTACTCTACGTAAAAATCACGCACAAAATGCACAACTTCCCAGTGCTGCTCACTTAAGGTTATGTTCTCTTGTTCAGCAATAATAGGTGCAAGCTCTTCACACCAATCATTTGAATCAAGTAAATACCCTTGTTTGTCTGTTTCTATCTGTTTGTTATTAAATTCAAGCATGGTTTACCAAGTAATCGTGTTTTTTGCGTTTAAAGTCATTTCTACAAATTGTGCATAGTTTATTGCGATATCGCCTTGATTAAATGAAATATCACGGGCTACAGCGTCTTCTTCAAGTAAATGAATTGCTGAAGAGAATTGCTTAAACTGCATGTTGTTATAACAAGCGTCACTAACAAGTAGCACTGTATCTTGCGAAGAAATCAAATTTGCCAACATATTATTGCAATAGTGAGCTAAGGGTTTTGAAAAAATATGCAAGGTACTCATAAGGTCACCACTTGATGCTGCTCTGTAATTAATTCACGCTGTTGCTCAAAGTTAGCTACTTTAACATCGATAATCAGACTATCTTCTGAAAGGTTAAAATCCATTAACGACTTTTCACATACATATATGTTTTCAACATCGTATAACTCAAGGGTTTTAATGGTTTTAAAATAGTTTTTTATGCCAAGTTGCTCTGGCTGTTGATTTTTTTTCAAAGCTAAAACAGCCTCACCACTTAGAAGCCAACTAATGTTCTGTTCAATAGCAGCAAAAATCAGTGTCGTGTCGAGTGAGTCACGAATATGTTGATCATCAAATGGACTATGTTGGCTTATTACTAAAATGTTTTTCATTTAAATTGCACCCATTTATCCGCTTCACTGACAAGCATCGCAAATTCTGCAAGCCCAGCGACGGTAAACACGCCTGTGTTATCGATATCTAAACCACGCTTTTCAGCAGCAGTGACACATAGCAGTAGAGGGATCTCTTGCTCACTTAACGACTGCCACAAACGATTAATTGGAAGCTCGTCGCTGGCAAGTTCTAAATGGTTACTTGCGTGGTAAACACCAGCTTGATAAAGAAAGATAGCTGCAATTGAGTGACCAGAGTCAAGACAGGCCTGTGCAAATTTAATTAGCCGTTGAGTTGTGTCGTGATCGGTCGGCGCGGTATGAAGAGAAAGTACAAATTGTTCCAAAACGCATCCAATAAAAAAGCCCCTAGAAAGGGGCTATTTTAGCAGAACTATTTAATTAGTCATCACTTGCACCAAGTAGGTGAAGAAGAGACGTAAATAAATTATACACGTTCAGGTATAAAGCAACTGTTGCGCGAATGTAATTAGTCTCGCCGCCATTAATAATGCGGCTAGTATCAAATAAGATTAAACCAGACATGATTAGCACAACTGCAGCATTAATAACCATAAAGGTAATTGAGCTGCCAATAAATAAGTTAACTAGGCTTGCAATAATAACCACGATTAAACCCACAGTTAAAAAGCCACCCATAAATGAGAAGTCTTTTTTAGTGGTAAGCGCATAAGCCGACAAACCAAAGAAGATTAACGCAGTAGAGCCTAACGCTTGCATAATAAGCATAGGGCCATTTGGCATTGCAGCGTAGTAGTTAAGCATTGGACCAAGTCCTGCGCCCATTAAACCTGTGAAAACAAATACCCAAGCAACACCTGATGCACTGTCTGCTTTTTTGTGAACAACAAAAAGTACACCGAATGCAATCAAACTAAATACTAACCCCATAAAATAAGGTAGATTCATTGCCATTGATATACCTGCTGTCACTGCGCTAAATGCCAGTGTCATCGCCAGTAAGAAATAGGTATTCTTTAAAACTTTATTGGTTTCAATAGTCGACATTACTGGTCTTGCAGTATTGTACGATTGATTAAACGCCATTGTTAGAGCTCCTTTAAATGAACTTATACGTTCGTTAGTTCCAATTATTAAACTGAACTAAGCCTATCAAGAGTTATATATTTGGGCAAACTATTGTGGATCAATAGACAAGATAAATAATTGAAAAGTTCAATGTTGCGCATAATCTAAACGCTGCTGTACTAATGCTGAGCAAATTAATTGTTTTTTAATCACTTAAACAGTTTTTTGAAAAAAAAGCTTCACAAGCACGGCCGCTTTATCTATTATGCACGCCGTCGGAGAGATGGCAGAGTGGTCGAATGCACCGGTCTTGAAAACCGGCAGGGGTTTGTAGCCCCTCTAGGGTTCAAATCCCTATCTCTCCACCATTATTTTTACTACTTGCGTAAGCGGGTAGGATTTCGCATTCGGAGAGATGGCAGAGTGGTCGAATGCACCGGTCTTGAAAACCGGCAGGGGTTTGTAGCCCCTCTAGGGTTCAAATCCCTATCTCTCCACCATCATTGAAGCCGCTGAATTTATTCAGTGGCTTTTTTGTTTCTTGTACTTTTCATTTGTTCTGCAAATTACGACTATTGTCGATATTTCGCATTTTAACTAGTTAGTCCATGCTTAACACTTCTCGTATTATCTTTGTGACATTAGGGAATTTATGAAACATCGTTTAGCAAAGAGTGTAGGACTTTCTTTATTATCGCCTGTGATCATCGGTTGTATCTTGGGTCTTTATTATGCGTTTACACTTGAAGGAAATGGTTTAAACATTTTCTTTAACTTATTCGTTAGCGCAATCGCCAATGCCCACATTGTAGGTCTTACTATGGCAGCGTTTGTGGTACCTGGTTATTTACTTATGTATAAGTATGCAAAGGTTAATTATTCAGGTGTTCTGACACTTGGCTTACTAGGTGGCGCTATTTTCAGCTACTTACTTAGCGCTACAACAGGTATGGCTTTTATAGTCAATGCTGTGATGTCTGCTCTGGCAGCTGGACTGTTTTTATTTGGTTTAAGACAGGGCCTTACATCACAATCTTCTCATCAATAGCAGAATATTTAATCAAGCTGACTGAAATTGAGGGCAAAATGTTTTTTTTTGCCCTTAAAAGGTTTCATTTGTCGTCTACAAAGAGTACCTTTAGCTACTGTATGTTTAATAAGAAGTAGTTTGGTATGCAAAAGCAAGATTTTTACCAGTCATTAGTTAAACAAACTGAGTCGCTAATCACTGGTGAATCAAATGTTATTGCCAACATGGCAAATATTAGTGCGCTGTTATTTACCTCTTTAGAGGATATCAATTGGGCGGGCTTTTATTTAATGGATTCACCTGAAGAATTAGTGCTAGGGCCGTTTCAAGGTAATCCTGCATGTATCCGTATTCCAGTAGGTAAAGGGGTATGTGGAACTGCCGCGCAAACACAACAAACACAACTCATTGAAGACGTGCATGCATTTGCCGGTCACATTGCCTGTGATGCTGCATCTAACTCTGAAGTAGTTGTGCCGATTTTCAAAGACGGTAAAGTATTTGCTGTACTTGATATCGACAGCCCAAGCATTGCGCGATTCGATGCTGATGATCAAGCTGGTTTAGAAGCATTGGTAAAGTGCTTTGAGGCAAATCTAAAATGAAAGATCTGCTAAATGTGCAAGATTACCTCTTTGCAATCCAAGATGTTGGTGATTGGGAAGGGGAAGAAGAAGTTGTTGCCGAAAGGCTCAACGACTTGATTCACATGGCATGGGAGCGTCTACCAGATGACCTTGACTGTGAATCAATTGATGAAATTATAAATGGTATTTGGGAACACCTTCGAGGTGATTTAGCGCTTATTGAAGCGGACTTCGAAGAGTTGACCGACTGGGTAACACACTATGTCGATTCATCACTTGATGAAAAGATGTAATAAAAGGTTCTAACATGGAAACCACAAACAAGCTAAAAGATATTAATGAAGTACTGGATTTCTTATACCAAGAATTTCCAAAATGTTTTAAACAAAAAGACGGTATTCAGCCGCTTAAAGTAGGTATTTTTAAAGATATCGCTGAGCGTATTGAAGGTTCTGAGAAAGTAAGTAAAACTCAGGTTCGTCAAGCACTAAGAAAGTACACCTCAAACTGGCGCTATTTAGAAGCTGTAACTAAGTCTGAGTTCCGTATCGATCTTGATGGTAATCAAGACGAAAAAGTAGAACAAGAGCACATTGAGCACGCACAAAAAGCGTTAGAAGAAAGCCGCGCTAAAATGGCAAAGCGTAAGAAGCCACAACGTCCACGTAAAGACGGTGACACAAAATCTTACAAAAAGAATAGTGGTCACCACGCTAAATCTGGCGAAAAAGGCGCTAAAGTAAATAATAAGCCTGCTAAAGCTGCTCCTGCAAAACGTTCAGGAAAAGTTGAACCTTTACCTGCCTCAGAGGTCAAGGTTAATAGCAAAGTTAAAGTTAAACTTGGCCAAGCACTTGTAAACGCGGTTATTACTGAAGTGAATAAAGATGAAGTTCACGTTGAGTTAGTAACAGGGATGCAAGTTAAGACCAAAGCAGACAGCCTGTATATCATTTAATAGCTGTAAAAAATAAAGGAGTTGTGTATGAGTAAAAAGTTTACGCTCATTCCGTTAGTCGCTGCCCTGTTTTCAGGTTCATTACTGGCATCATCAGACAATCCGACTGAAAAAGACCTGCCAGTACTCAAGCAAGAAAGCCAACATAGTACGGCAAGCAAACGGGTGACAAACTTATTTACTCGTGCACACTACAAGCCAATTAAATTTAACGATGAATTATCTGAGAAGGTTTTTGATCGTTATATTGAATCTCTCGACTACAATAAAAATGTGTTTTTAGCGTCTGACATTGCCTCGTTTGAGCAATATAAAGACCAATTTGATAATGCATTGTCGACAGGTAAATTGGGATTTGCCTTTGATATTTTTAACTTAAGTTTAAAACGTCGTTTTGAACGCTATGACTATTCTTTATCGTTACTTGAAAACGAAATGAAGTTCGATAAAGAAGATGAGTATCTATTTGACCGCGAAGACGCAAACTGGGCAATAAGCCAAGCTGAGCTTGATGAACTTTGGCGTCAGCGCGTTAAATACGATGCTTTACGATTAAAAATGACCGGTAAAGATTGGCAAGGCATTAAAGAAGTCTTGACCAAACGCTACCACAACGCGCAAAAGCGTTTAGTACAAACTAACAGTGAAGATGCTTTTCAAATCGTGATGAATTCATTCGCACGAAGCATTGAAGCGCATACCTCTTATTTATCACCTCGTCGCGCTGAGCAATTCAAGATGGACATGGATCTTGAATTAGAAGGTATTGGTGCGGTACTTAGTTATGATGAAGACTACACAGTTATCCGTAGCTTAGTACCTGGCGGTCCGGCTGATAAGTCTGAACAAATTAAAGCAGATGACCGTATTATTGGTGTTGCTCAAGAAGGTGAAGAATTTGTTGATGTGATTGGCTGGCGTTTAGATGACGTAGTTGATTTAATCAAAGGCCCTAAAGGGACAAAAGTTCGCCTGCAATATTTAAAAGGGGCGGATGCCCACGGAACACCAAAAGTGGTTGAAATCACGCGTGATAAAATTCGCTTAGAAGACCGCGCTGCAAAATCTGAAGTATTTGAAGCAAAATATTCAGACTTAACCAGCAAAATTGGTGTGATTGAAATCCCAGGTTTCTATAACAACCTATCACAAGACGTTAAAGTTGAAATTGCAAAATTAAAAGAAGCCAAAGTAGACGGTATCATCATCGATTTACGTCAAAACGGCGGCGGTTCACTTTACGAAGCGACTCAGCTTTCTGGCTTATTTATCGATCAAGGTCCTGTAGTACAAATTCATACGCTAAATAATCGTATTGAAGAGCAAAAAGACCGTGACGGCGTCACTTTTTATGATGGCCCACTTACTGTGTTGGTTGATCGCTACAGCGCATCTGCCTCAGAGATTTTTGCAGCAGCGATGCAAGATTACGGCCGTGCTATTGTGATTGGTGAGCAAACCTTTGGTAAGGGTACTGTACAGCAGCACAAACCACTTGGCCGTGCTTATGACTTATATGATCATCCATTAGGTAGCGTGCAGTATACCATTGCAAAATTCTACCGAATTAATGGCGGAAGCACACAGCACAAAGGCGTTATTCCAGATGTGTCATTCCCATCGGCAATTGAGCCATCAGAGTGGGGCGAGAGTCAACAAGACAACGCGCTACCTTGGGATAGCATCATACGTGCTAAGTACAACTCGGTTGATAACCTAAAACCAGCGATTGCTTACGTTAATAAGCTTCATGATGCGCGTATTGCAGATGAGCCTGAATTTGGTTATGTGTTTGCTGATATTAAACGCTATCAAGAAGAGAAAGACCGTAAGACTATCTCATTGGTTGAAGCGACGCGTCTAAAAGAGAAAGACGAAGGTGAAGAACGCGCGTTAGAACGTGCTAATGAACGACTTGTTCGCCTTGGAGAAAAGCCAGTAGAGAAGCTTGACGATTTACCTGATAGCCTTGACGAGCTAGACCCTTTCTTAGAAGAAGCCGCATTAATCACCCAAGATTATATAAAATATGGTCGTATCGCTAAGAAATAATTAGCAATTAATTAGCAATATCGATTAATAAAAAGGCGCTTAAGCGCCTTTTTTGCTACCTAAAACAGGTTAGATTGGTATAATCACAAAATCTGGCTGCATAAGGCCACTGAAGTTTTGCGTCAAAGCTTACAATAATAATTAAACACGCCACATAAGACGTGTAGGAGACTATCTTTTGAATTCAATTGAAGAGAAGCCAATTAAACAGGCCAGTTTTTTAGATGCCTTAATCCCAATTACTGTGCTCGTGTGCCTATTAGGCGCTGCTGTTTATTTATTCGGTGATAATTCATCATCAGGTCCTAACCAAATTGCTTTATTATTCGCTACATTTACCGCGGCATTAATAGGCTTAAAAAATGGTTACACCTGGAAGAAACTAGAACAAGCTATGATTGAGGGGATCACCTTATCCCTTGGAGCAATCATTATATTATTAATGGTGGGTGCCTTAATTGGTACTTGGCTGTTATCAGGCACAGTACCCACTCTAATTTACTATGGCTTACAAATTATCAACCCAAGTTGGTTCTATGCCGCTAGTTGTTTAATTTGTGGCATTGTCGCTATGAGTATTGGTAGCTCTTGGACCACAGCAGCGACTATTGGTGTGGCGCTATTAGGTGTTGCAACCGGTCTTGGTTTAGAACAAGTTGTCACAGCAGGTGCGGTGATTTCTGGTGCCTACTTTGGTGATAAATTAAGCCCGCTTTCTGAAACAACAAACTTAGCACCAGCAGTGGCTGGGGCAGATTTATTTGAGCATATCCATCACATGCTTTGGACTACAGTGCCAAGCTTCATTATTGCGTTAATCATTTTTATTTTTATGGGCTTTAATGCCGGTGGTTCAGCTGAAGCTGGACGTATTGATGAAATCGTTAATTTATTAGAGCAAAACTTTAATATTGGTTTTGAAATGCTAGTACCACTGGTGGTGTTGCTGTTTTTAGCAATTCGTAAGATGCCAGCTTTCCCAGCTATATCGATTGGTGCCGTGCTAGGTGCAATTTGGGCTATGTTATTTCAATCAGATTTAATCAATAGTCAAATTGATGCCTCACAAGGCCAAGCAATTGGTTACTTCAAATTAGTTTGGACAACATTCTTCGATGGATTCAGCATTGATACTGGCGATGAAAAAATGGATGCATTATTAAGCGGTGGTGGTATGGCTGGCATGCTAACAACCACTTGGCTGATTATGACGGCCTTGATGTTTGGCGCTATCATGGAAAAAACCGGCTTACTTGATATGTTCGTAAAGAGCATCTTAAAAATTGCTAAAAGCACGGGTTCTCTTATCACAGCAACGATTGCAACGTGTATTGGTACCAATGCGGTTGCAGCTGACCAATATATCGCGATTGTTGTTCCTGGTCGTATGTTTAAAGATGAATATGAAAAACGCGGTTTAAAGCCTGTAAATTTATCTCGCACATTAGAAGATGGTGGCACAATTACTAGCCCACTTATTCCTTGGAATACCTGTGGTGCCTATATGCAAAGTGTTTTACTAATCAATCCATTCGACTATGCAATGTACGCCTTCTTTAATTTAATTAATCCATTCTTAGCGGTTGTTTATGCCTATTTTGGTATTAAAATTTTACGTATTACCCCAAAACATCTTAAACAAGAAGCTAACGCCGAATAAACTATTTAGGCCCTGCTAAGCAGGGCCATTTGGAGTCAGTAATGTCTGCTACGAGTAAACCTCAAGCTCAATATTTAAAAGATTACCAAGCCCCACAATTCTCAATCCAACACATCGATTTACGCTTCGAATTAGCCCCTTTAAAAACATCAGTGCAGTCAACAATGACAATCAATCGTACCGATGAAAGCACTGCAGATCTTGCGCTAGATGGTGTTGATTTAACGCTAATTTCATTGATGGTTGATGACAAAGCGTATGATGATTACACGCTAGAAGATGAAAAGCTGATCATCCATAACTTACCTGAAAGCTTTATTCTGAAAATTGAAAACCATATTGATCCGCAAACGAATACCTCGTTAGAAGGTTTGTACTTGTCGGGTGGTGCTTACTGTACGCAATGTGAGGCAGAAGGTTTTAGAAAGATTACTTATTACCTTGACCGCCCAGACGTGCTTGCTAGCTTTGATGTAACCATTATTGCCGACAAAAAGTACACTCACTTGCTGTCTAATGGTAACCAAATTGAATCAGGTAACTTAGATGACGGTCGTCATTTTGTAAAATGGCAAGACCCATTTAAAAAGCCTAGCTACTTATTTGCATTAGTCGCCGGTGATTTTGACGTATTACGTGACCATTACACGACGCAGTCTGGACGAAAAGTTGAATTAGCCTTGTTTGTTGATAAAGGTAATTTATCAAAAACGCCTCATGCCATGACTTCTTTAAAGAAATCAATGCAATGGGATGAAGAGCGCTTTAACCTTGAATACGATTTAGATATTTACATGATTGTTGCCGTTGATTTCTTCAACATGGGCGCAATGGAAAATAAAGGCCTGAATATCTTTAACTCTAAATGTGTTCTTGCTAATCAAGAAACAGCTACAGACAAAGATTACCATACGATTGAATCAATTGTAGGTCACGAGTACTTCCATAACTGGACCGGCAACCGTGTGACTTGCCGTGACTGGTTCCAGTTGTCTTTAAAAGAAGGCTTAACGGTTTTCCGTGACCAAGAGTTTAGTAGCGACTTAGGCTCACGTGCGCTTAATCGTATTGATGCGGTTAAAGTAATGCGTACTCACCAGTTTAGTGAAGATGCAGGCCCTATGGCTCACCCAATTCGCCCTGAAAAAGTCATTGAAATGAATAACTTTTATACAGTGACTGTGTATGACAAAGGGGCTGAAGTTATTCGCATGATGCACACCTTACTTGGAGAAGAAAAGTTCCAACAAGGTATGGCATTGTATTTCGAGCGCCATGACGGACAAGCAGTTACTTGTGATGATTTTGTCGCTGCCATGAGTGATGCGTCTGGCATTGATTTAACGCAATTTAAGCGCTGGTATAGTCAAGCGGGTACACCTAAGCTCAATGTAGAGCAAGCGTATGATGAACAAAACCAAACTTTCACATTAAGCATTGAGCAGTTTGCACCTGATAATCAGCCTAACAATGCCTTACTGCATATTCCTTTTGCTATTGAACTTTTAGATAGTGAAGGGCAGTCGCTACCACTTGTGATTGATAATCAGCCACAAGATTCGGTATTGAATGTCACAGAAAAAACACAGCAGTTTGTTTTTGAGGGCATTAAACAGCGCCCAGTCGCAGTGCTACTAGAAGATTTCTCTGCGCCATGCATCGTTAATCAAAATACATCTGCAGCGGATCTGTTACATATTATGCGTTTTGCTCGCAGTGACTTTTCACGTTGGGATGCTCAGCAGCGCTTATTTACTAATGAAATGAAAGCGGCGATTGCCAGTGGTGAAGCTTGCTTATCGGATGATATCTTGTCGGCATTAAAGCTACTAGTTGATAATCGTGAAGGTGACCTTGCGCTGATTGCGGAGCTGTTAAAACTGCCTAGCTACGATACTCTTGCAGCTGAATATGCTGTCATCCCTGTTGATGACATTATTGCTGTTCAAAATGCATTTGAATCGCAAATTGCCAACTTCCTAACAGAATCATTGGTTAATTGTTATAACGTGCTTGAAGATGATGGTTCAACATCTGCTACAGCCGTTGCAGTGCGTGCTCTTAAGCAACTTTGTTTACATTATTTAGCGAAAACAAATCACAGCGACGTTAATGGCCTTATCGAAGAGTCTGCCCACAGTAATAATATGACCAATGCACTTGCTGCATTAAGTGCTGTTGTAAAAGCAAATCACTCACTATGTGATACGCTTTTAACAGAGTTTGATGCTAAATGGCGTCATGATGTGCTCGTTATGGATAAATGGTTTGCACTGCAAGCGATGAAAGATTCAGCAACGAGTATCAGCGATATTAAAGCGCTCTATGATCACCCAAGTTTTGACTTTGGTAATCCTAACCGTGTTCGTGCTTTGGTTGGTAGCTTTAGCCACTTTAATATCACTCAATTCCATCGAGCCGATGGTGAAGGGTATCAGCTATTAGGTGACTTATTAGTGAAGCTTAACGATATTAATCCGCAAAATGCATCACGCATGCTAACGCCATTTATGTCATGGAAACGCTATGATGAAAATCGTTCTGCGGCAATGAAAGCACAACTTCAACGTTTAGCTGATTTAGAAGGCCTCAGTGATGATCTGTTTGAAAAAGTAGAGAAAGCACTCGAAAGTTAATGACAGAGTACTATTTTGCCTTGTATCTGAGTTACTCAGAGTGTCTTGATTACTATCATGGTAAATATAAATCTGTGCAAGTTACAGAGGATGGTGGCAAGACAGTTCGCTTTGACGCTCACCATTTGCGTCCTTTTATTTCTTCACTAGGAATAAGAGGGCGCTTTAGGTTGACATTAACGGCTGATAATCAGTTTTTGAAACTCGAGAAAATTAGTTAAAAAAGCAGCATTAGCTGCTTTTTTTGTAATATTTGTCGTCCAAAATGCTAAATTTCACTGTCCCCAATTCGCTAAATTTATTATATTTTTGTTAATTCGATTTGTTCTATTGTTAATTTACGTGTATAAAATATCTGGTATGACGTCTTACCAATACGTAAACGTCACATTTTTAAATAAATATTAACCGATTGAACGCGTTCTATATTGTAATTTTACTGTTTCGCTTCTATCGTTAGAAAGATACTAAAAACAACAATTTGATCACAAAACAACCCGTTACAGGGGGATGAACACAATGATAAAACGATCGCTTTTTGTTAAAAACAAAATAGCTTTGGGACTCGCGGCGGCTACACTCGGACTCTCAAGCACATCTTTGCATGCGGCAAACTTTGAGTTAGGTGACTTCGATATACGTTTTGACTCTAACTTCTCTTATGGCCAAAGCATTCGTGTTGAAGACCGAGATTTTCAACATATAGGTAAGAGTAATAATCCTTCATTTGACTGGACGGGTTATCATTCTGCTTTAAATCCAATTTATTCTTCTGCTGATGTATGGAACCAACCAGGTGCATACTCAAATAATGGTGATGCAGGTAACCTCAATTTTGATAGTGGTGATTCATTCTCAAAATTATTAAAAGGTAACCATGAGTTATCAATCAGCAAAGATAATTTTGGTTTCTTCACTCGCTTTATGTACTTTTACGACTTTGCCTTGATGGATGGTGATTACGCTTATAGCAACCCAACATCAGGTAACAAAGTAGACCCATGTGACGATGACGACACAAAAGAACAAGTGTGTGCTGATTTACGTTTACTAGACGCTTATGTATGGGCAAACTTTGATTTAAATGAAGGCCGTAACCCGCTGTCTATTCGTTTAGGCCAACAAGTTGTGAACTGGGGTGAGAGTACCTTGATTTCTCATGGTATTAACGTTAACCCAGTTGATATCGATCGTTTAAAAGCGCCAGGTGCAGAGTTAAAAGAAGCTTTCATACCTGTTGGTATGCTTTGGGCATCACTAGGCATCACAGATAACTTAACGCTAGAAGGTTTCTACCAATATGAATGGCATGAAACACGTCTTCCAGCGGCTGGTACATACTTCTCGACGAACGATTTTGCGTCAGAAAATGGTTATCAGCAAAATATCCAATTGGGCTTCACGTCTAACCCGGATATCGATTTAGCATTCTTAACTGAAAGCTTAAATAATTTAGATGACATTGTTCGCTCGCAAGGGGTTGATCCTACATCTGCACAAGGCCAAGCAATGATGGCGCAAATGTACCTAGCTTACCCAACCAAAGTGGCGTTAAAAGGCAAAGGTGGAGCAGGTAAAAACGAGCCAGACGATGGTGGCCAGTATGGTTTACGTTTAGGTATGTACTTACCTGAATTAAACGACACTGAAGTGGCGTTATACCACATTAACTATCATAGTCGTCGTCCGGTAATTTCTGGTCAGGTATCAAACTTCACTGATGCGGCAATCGCTGCTGATATCGGTATGTTATTAACTACAGATATCACAGAAGATAATGTAACTAGTTTACAAGCGTTTACTAAAGGTCAGTTAGAATACCCTGAAGATATTAAACTGTACGGTCTTAGCTTCAACACATCTGTGGGCGAAACGGCACTTGCTGGTGAATTTGCATTCCGCCAAGATGAGCCTCTGCAAATTGATGACGTAGAGCTGTTATATGCGGGTATGCCAGAGCAATTAGCAGTTGCAGGTATTCGTCCTGATTTTGCTGGTATTTCACAAATGAGCCCAGGTGATGCGACAAGCGTTGTAGGCCCTGGTGAAGTAGCACAAGGATTTATCCTACGTAACACTGCACAATTACAATTTACAGCAACACACCTATTTGGTCCTTCACTTGGAGCTGATAGCTGGGCGGTAGTTGGTGAAATTGGTGGTGTACGCATTAACGATATGCCAGATTACGATGAGCTTCGTTTAAATGTTGCTGGTACTGGTCGAAGCGGTATTATGCAAGGCCCATTAAGTGATGATTATTCAACACTGCACTTAGGTCTTTCTAATGGTCCTGAAACGAACCCATTCCCAACGGCTTCTGCATGGGGTTATCGTTTAATTGCGAAAGGTGATTATTATAACTTCTTCAGTGGTGTTAACTTCTCACCACGTTTTGTGTTCTCGCACGATGTGAATGGTATTACACCTGATCCAATGTTCTTATTTGTTGAAGACCGTAAATCGCTCGGTGTTACTATGAACTTCAACTATCAAAATGCGTGGTCGTTCGACTTTAGCTACAACTCATTCTGGGGTGGTGGCGCAACGAATACTTTCTCTGACCGCGATTATGTATCTTTCAATATTAAATATTCAATCTAAGGG
>NZ_JAKEVM010000037.1 GCF_022398475.1 Pseudoalteromonas shioyasakiensis
TTGATATTGAGAATCACTATCATTACGATCCCTATTAAAATTAACTAAGAAGGAATTGAGTCGTGAATCAATTAGCCCCCGTGCTTAATACTCATTCATCAATAAATGTTGATGAACAACCCCATGCGTTTATTTTTAACGAAAATAATTTACTCAAATATGAGATGGCTTCAATGCAAACACTGTCGCTCATCCACCAAGCATTGCGTTCAGCAAAACAAGTTCATTCTGGTGTCTGTCATAAGGAGCTCAGTAAACAAATTGCCAGTGTTGAACTAAACCAACCTCTCAATAACGTTGAGCAAGCGCTAGGCGAAATAAAATCTCTATATTTAGATCATGCAGTCTACTTTCATCATCCAAAATATGTTGCCCACCTAAACTGCCCCGTTGCTTACCCTGCGGTGATAGCCGAACAGTTACTAACTGCTATAAATTCTTCGTTAGACACCTGGGACCAAAGTGCTGGCGGGACGCTCATTGAGCAAAAGTTAATTGACTGGAGTATCGAACGCATTGGCTTAAGTGCTGCTGCCGATGGCATATTTACAAGTGGCGGCAGTCAATCTAATTTAATGGCATTGTTACTTGCTAGAGACCATGCAGCAGAGCGTTTATCTGGGCACCTAAATCGCGATTTTGGTTTAGGTCCAGATGCTCATCGCTACCGTATTTTTTGCTCTGAAGTCAGCCATTTTAGTATTCAAAAGTCAGCCGCTTTACTGGGCCTTGGCTATAACGCGGTTGTTCCGGTTACAGTTGATAAAGAGTTTAAAATGGACCTAGCCGCACTTGATGCAGCGATTGATGAATGTAAAGCAAAAGGCAATATTCCTATAGCGCTTGTCGCTACCGCAGGCACAACTGACTTTGGTTCAATAGACCCTATCGATAAGCTAAAAGCACGGTGCAAAGCTGATAATTTATGGCTTCATGTCGATGCCGCTTATGGCTGTGGACTACTTGCCGCAGACGATCACCGTCACTTACTCAATGGCATTGAACAGGCTGACTCGGTGACGTTAGATTACCACAAATCATTCTTACAACCTGTCAGTAGCAGTGCATTTATTGTTGCTAATAAAAAACAATTTAAACATTTAACTCATCATGCTGATTATTTAAATCCGTTTAACGACAACCCACAAGCAGCGCCAAACCTTGTTGATAAAAGCATTCAAACTACTCGCCGTTTTGATGCCTTAAAACTTTGGCTAACTTTACGCATTATGGGCCACGAACAGATTGGCAAAGTGTTTTCTTCTGTTATGGCATTAGCCCGTAGTAGTTATGTAGCGCTCAAACAAGACCCAGAATTTGAGCTAATTCACCAACCTGAACTCAGCACTTTAGTGTTTCGCTTTAACGATAAAAGCCTCAGTGATGAGCAATTAAACCTGCTTAATTATCAAATTAAAGATGAGCTATTCAAACAAGGTGAGTGTGCCATTGCTCGCACCAAATTTAGAGGTATCAACTACTTAAAGTTCACGTTACTTAATCCAAACACACAAATTGAAGACATTAAAAGTATTGCAGCTGATATTAAAGCCTGCGCCTACAGCATCAAGGCACGCCTAAAAGTTGAGGAAACTAGCCATGAATAAAGTATACGATTTAATTGCCGTGGGTCTTGGTCCGTTTAACCTCAGCTTAGCATGTTTAGCTGAACCAATTGAAACACTTGATTCGCTATTTTTAGAACAACGTGATGAGTTTAATTGGCATCCTGGGCTTATGCTCGATGGTGTTACGTTACAAACACCGTTTATGTCTGATTTAGTTACATTGGCAGATCCAACCAATCCATACAGCTTTTTAAACTACGCGAAACAACAAGGTAAGCTGTATCAGTTTTATATTCGAGAAAGTTTCTTTTTACTACGTGAGCAATACAACCAGTATTGCCAATGGGCAGCAAGCCAATTAAGTAACATACAATTTGGTCATAAAGTCATTCATTGCCAGTTTGATCACACTAAGCAGCTCTATGTACTCACTGTCGAATCAACAAAGCAAACTAAAACGCTTTATTGTCGCCACCTGGTACTAGGCACAGGTCCCTCACCTTATTATCCACCCGCTGTTCAGGCAGAAGATACACAGCTCTGCCATGCCACTGAATATCTGTATAAACGGGATGAGTTAGTAAATAGTAAGAGCATTACTGTGATTGGCTCAGGTCAAAGTGCTGCTGAAGTATTTTATGATTTGTTGTGTGACATTAAACAGCATAACTACCAACTCAATTGGGTAACGCGAGCGCCGCGTTTCTTTCCTCTTGAGTACACGAAACTCACGCTAGAAATGACCTCTCCAGAGTATGTTGATTACTTTTATAACCTAGAACAGACAACCAAACAGGAGTTACTAGCCAAGCAACGTAATTTATACAAAGGCATCAACTCAGAGTTAATTAATCAGATATATGATCAGCTCTATCAACTTGATATTCAAGGGGTAAACCGCGCAAGGTTACTAACCAACAGCGAGCTCATTAAAAAACAAGGCAGTAAGTTAGTTTTTAGACACAGTGAACAGCAGGCTGAATTTAGCTTACATAGTAATCAGGTCATTTTGGCAACAGGTTTTAGTTATCAGTTACCCGATTTTCTAAGTGGCTTAATGAGCGAGATAAATTGGCTAGATAACGGGTGCTTTGCTGTTGAGCGAAATTACAGTATCGACAAGCTACAAAGGCTTTTTGTACAAAATGCTGAGCTACACAGTCATGGTTTTGTAACGCCAGATCTGGGCATGGCCTGCTATCGAAACAGCCATATTCTGCGCTCAATCTTAGGTTATGCACCCTATCCTGTTGAAACGCAAATTGCCTTTCAAGAGTTTGGTTTACCCGATGTTGTCAACGAAAAACAGAAGCAAATAGCATGAAACAACCCGCATTAAAGTCAAGCTTGGTGCTGCTGACGATTATATCTGTTGTTTGCGACACCATGATTTTGCCCTTTTACCCGCAGTTTTTTAGTGCCCAATTTGGTTTGCAATCAAGTAATCACATTGGTGCCTATATTGCTGTTTGCTGCATCACCGTGATGTGTGCTTTCCCTGTATGGGCGAAAATAGCACAGCACGTGCATGAGCTGTATTTATGGGTGATCACCCAAATAATTGCAGGGCTATTGGGTGTTGCGTGCTTTTATAGCGAAAACGTGTGGAGCTTTTGGCTGTTATCACAGCTCATGCTGGTATTTAAAGCAAGTTACCTGCTTATTTATCCCTTTGTTCTAAGTATCGAAGAAAAACAACAGCACCTCGGTGTCGTTGCTTTATTTAGCGTGCTTTTACACTTTGGTGGTATTGGCGGTGCTTTATTAGGTGGCTTGATCATTCAAAGTATTGAGCCGCGCTTTTTATATTTAGTGATGGCTGCGGGTGACTGCTTACAAGTTATGCTCTGCTTGTATTTAATTTACTTATTAAAAGTAAGCTACAAGCCGCGAGAATTAAGCGCATCATCAGTAAAACGACAGCGTTTCCCTGGTTACATTATTCGCTTAGGAGTTATATCTATGGGCGTGTACTTCAGCATGTTCTTAGCAACGCCATACTTTACGCTACTTTGGCAACAAGTAAGCAATTTCAGCAATGCACTTTTAGCTGGCGCTGTGTTTGCTATCCCGGCTTGGGTTGCACTTATCATTTTGATTACAACCAAAAACAAAGCCGCAACCAATAAGCACAGTAAAACAATCGCTTATGCACTTGTGTTGAGCAGTATCGGCCTATTTATACAACTTAGTTCACACTGGCAATGGCTTGTGTTCGGCCGTGTTGTATTTGCTATTGGGCTATTTTTACTAACCGTGCGTCTACAAGTCATGTTGTTTGCAATGAGCGAACCACGTTTTTACTCAAGCGACTTTGCCAAGCTTCATTTTATGCAAAATATCGGTGTCATCTGCGCCTCATTTTTAGCGGGAGATTTAGTATCTCGCTTTGAACTTAACACCCCATTACTGACAGGTTCTGTCGGCTTTGCCATCACTTTATGTTTGTTTTATCTGCTTTTTTTACGCAACAAACATACCTCAACAGACCCTATTCACAGTTATTAATTTTTAAGAGAACACGATTATGAAAAACATCACTGAAACTCCTATCAAGCACGCTTTGCTTGGTGATGTAAAAATCAGAACATTAAACCCTGAACACGATCTAACGACTATTACCCCTTGGCTTAAACACCCACAAGCTCAGTTTTGGGGAGCAATGGAACATTCACCCGAAGAAATTTTAGAATTTTATACAACACTCAATAAAGATGAGGATCAACAAGCCTATTTGCTTGAAATAAACCAAACACCCATTGCTTTAATTGAAATTTACAAACCTCAAATACTGAAACTTGAGAACCACCTAGCGCTTAAAAACGGCGATTTGGGCATGCATATTTTACTCGCTCCAAAGCAGTTCTCTGTGGCAGGGTTTAGCCTTGCTGTTATGCAGTCGGTATTAGAGTTTATGTTTAATACCCTCTCATGTGAGCGAGTGATTGTGGAGCCAGATGTAGCCAATCATAAAATTCATCGCCTTAACTTAAAGGCAGGTTTCAGCCATCATAAAGTTATTAAATTAGGTGAGAAAACTGCATTACTAGGTAGTTTAGAAAAAGATCATTTTAATTACTTACAGCATCTTTCGTCTCGATTCGACACTTCACAGCAAGGTCCCGCAGTGCAACAAGCAACGCCATCTTGCAGTACCTCACATCTAGACCAACAAGCGTGGCAATACGCAAACCGTTTACTGATTGCCAAAATGCTCAGTGAGTTTTATCACGAACGACTATTTAGCTACGACAGTGAAAAACCAAACCATTACGTGTTGCATACCATGGGTGGGCAAAGCTATCAGTTTAAAGGTGAATCAATGCTGCTTAATCACCTACAAGTAGATCCAAATAGCATTACTAAAATGGCGCTTAACCACAGCCAGCCATTAGACGCTATCGCGTTTGTACTTGAGTGTAATGACAAGTTAAACATAGACAAATCAATACTTGGCACCTATCTCGAAGAACTCGCGAGCACACTCAGTGGCTTTGCATTTAAATTTAAAAATAATCGCTATAGCGCTCAGCAATTAGCAGACGCAGATTTTCAAGTGATCGAAACCCAAATGACCATGGGTCACCCAAGCTTTATTGCCAACAATGGCCGCATTGGTTTTAACTCACAAGATTTTCACCAATATACCCCAGAAGCCGCAAACCCATTTCAAATAATATGGCTTGCGTGCCACAAACAGCATACCACCTTTAAAAGTACCGATGATTATAAATACGAGAGCTTGATTGCCGATGAGCTTGATGTAGCTGAGCGTTTGCGCTTTGAAAAAGCACTAACTGAGCAAGGTTTAAAGCCAAGTGACTATCTGTTATTTCCTATGCACCCATGGCAGTGGTTCAACAAATTAGTCCATGTTTATAGCTATCATATCTCGCAAAAACACATTGTGTGCTTAGGCTACTCGCAAGATAGTTATTTACCGCAGCAATCAATTCGTACCCTGTATAACATCAGCAAACCACACAAATGCTATGTTAAAACCGCCTTATCGATTTTAAATATGGGCTTTATGCGGGGCTTATCGAGCGCCTATATGAAAGTAACTCCGGCAATAAATCAATGGTTGTTCGACTTAGTAAACCAAGATAGCTATTTAAAATCACTGAAGTTTCAACCTTTAAGAGAAGTCGCAACCCTTGGCTTTGATGAGCAGTATTACACTCATCCTGCGCTTGGCGATAACCCTTATAAGAAAATGATGGCGGCTCTTTGGCGTGAAAATCCTGCTCAATATATGGACGAGAATGAAAGCCTTGCCACTATGGCAAGTCTACTTCATATCGATAGCGAAGGCCGTTCATTTGTAAGTGCTAAAATTGCCAAATCGGGGCTAAGTGCTGATAAGTGGCTAGCCCACTACTTACAGGCTTATATGACACCATTGCTACATTGTTTTTACCAATATGATTTAGTCTTTATGCCACATGGTGAAAACCTCATCGTTCGATTTAACAATCATGTTCCGGTAGGCGTATTCATTAAAGACATTGGTGAAGAAATTGCCTTATTAAATAGTAACATCGAGGTGAATGATGAAATAAAGCGAATTAAGGTAACCATTCCAGAAGGCGTTGCCGTGTTGTCTATTTTTACTGACATTTTCGATTGCTTCTTCCGCTACCTTTCGGCAATTTTAGTAACTGATGGCCTACTGACCGAACAACAATTTTGGCAAGCCGTCGCCGATACAATTGTTCAGTATCAGGCGAGCCACCCAGCGCTAAAAGACAAGTTTGCTGAGCATGATTTATTTGCTGAGTCATTCCCATTGTCATGCTTAAACCGCTTACAGCTGCGTAATAATCAACAAATGGTTGATATTACCGACCCAGCTTCAAGCTTGCAGTATGCAGGTGATTTGCAAAACCCATTGGCGCAATATGCACTTGCAAACACAACAGCATAATAAGCTTGAGTTAGCCTTACGTCAGCAGTGTTCACTGCTGACGTTCTTAACGCCAACAAACGATGAACAATGGTTTAGCAGTCAATGTTTAACTAGCAAGCAACTAACCGATTTGGCTAACGCTATAAAGTTAAGAGGGGCAAATGTTACTGAGGGATATGTCGCAATCAATCTCTACTTACAACTGAGCTGGCAAGTTATTTACTTATTAGTGGCCAGTGTAGAGCACCTTGGTTGCATTCCTGATCTGGTCAATATTAAGCAGCGGGTAACGGGCTCACATATTTATGGTTTGGCTAATTTAAATATCATGGTTCAACATGACTCTTTTAATAATGCAGATTTGATAGAACTGGCAGCCAATCATTTATTTGACCACCAGCAAGCTTGGAATGATAACGTGCCATTGCAATACAGGCTAAATGAAGGATTATTAAAACGTTTACAAAGTGATACTTTCCACGCAGCGTTAATCGCTTGCTGGCCAGAGAAATCGATAGAATTTATAGCAAAGCGTTTTCAACCATGGCAAAAGCTATATGGTAAACATCGCTTTCGTGATCAAAACAATACGCTGACATTTATGCGTAAAACCTGCTGCTTACACTACCAACTTGTAGCCGCTGATTATTGCGCTAACTGCCCGTTAAACAAAAAAGGCACTAGCGCTTGCTAATGCCTTTTTCTCGAAAAGCCGAACTTAAAACCTAAATTCAAAGTTTACATTTGCCGCTGTCTCGCTTTCACTGCGATCAAACCAGTTCATCGATTTATAAACAGCTTCACCTGTAATAGCGAACCAATGCGTAAATGCATATTCAAGTGCAATGCTGACACCTGCATTATGACCATCGTAATCAGCACTAAAATCAAGGCACTGCTCTGGCGTATCACTGCATGCACCCGATAAAAATACATCACCTTCCTCTGTACGGTAATACATTTGGGTATAATCAACATCGATAGTGCCTTTTTGATAAAAGACACTGCCGTATAATAAGGCTTTTGAGCTTAAGCGGTATCCTGAAATGAGTGCAATATCATAAGTATCGTGCGATAAATCCCAATCATAGGTATCGTCATCATAATTACCCGCTAATAGTGGACCATACCCCGCATCTTCACTGCGAATATAGCCAAGGCTGACAGCCATAGAGAAGTTTTTCTCGACGGCCGATTCTAAAGGGCTGCCATAAAACTGATGCTTAATAGCATATTTTTCATAATCATGATCGCCACCAATACCAGCCCCAACGGTAAGCTCCGTCGAATAACCTAAGGTCATACTCATCGAAGTCGTTATCGCAGTACTCGTTGATGTACTCTCGCTGGTATCTTTCGCAATGATCTTGCTTGTATCTGTACCAACGGTTGCACGAAAGTGAAAGGGGTCACTGTTGATCTCTGGGCTCTCAAAGCGTGCCATCGATACACCTGTTTCGGTTGTCGATTGACAGCCAGCTAATAAACCTAAAGCTATAAACGCCAAAAAAGGCTTAAACGTTTTCACGTAATTTCCTTATATATTATTATTTTAACGCGAAGATTCTAGACTAAGGCCTTATAGCTCGCAATAAATTAATAACAAAAAAGGTACAAACTCTATTGTTAAGCGCGTTCATCCTTCGGTGATTCCATCACCACGTGAGTGGTAATGGTTCGTACCTGTGGAATTGAGCCGAGTACATCTGCATGAAAGGCTTTGTAGGACTTGAGATCCGCCGTCTCAACCCTCAGCAAATATTCGAACGAGCCAGTTACATTGTGGCACTCTTTTACTTCATCAATAAACTCAAGAGCGTGTTCAAATGCTCGCTGAGATACTGTTGAGTGCTCATTTAAACCAACCCCAACATAAGCGATAAATCCTAAGCCAACAGCCTGATTATTAATAACCGCCCGATACCCTGCAATAACCCCAAGCTTTTCTAGCTCTTGCACTCTACGAAGGCATGCCGATGGCGATAAACCCACTTTATCAGCCAGCTCGGCATTGGCAATTCGGCCATTGCGTTTAAGCTCATGCAATATTCTGTCGTTAATTTTATCTTTTTTCATTTTTGATTGTTGACCTTAAACATACACAACAACATTAAGCGCGAAAATTGCGCGCACTACAACTTATAATTGCATCTTAATTCAAATGGAGAGATAGCGATGAGTTTTGAAATTTTAACAGCCTTGGCATTATTTGCTTTGGTGTCATCAATTACCCCTGGACCAAATAACTTAATGTTGATGAGCTCAGGTGCTAACTTTGGCTTTAAAAAAACCACACCACACTTACTTGGCGTGACGCTTGGCTTTATGTTGATGCTGGTTTTGGTGGGCCTTGGCATCATGCAGCTATTTGACTTATTCCCTCCAAGCTATTTGATATTAAAAGTATTTTGCATTGCTTACTTGCTATATCTGGCGTTTAAAATTGCCACAAGTAACGCACAACAAAAAGCCAGTAGTGAAAGTAAGCCGTTTACTTTTATTCAGGCTGCACTATTTCAATGGGTGAACCCAAAAGCCTGGGCAATGGCATTAAGCGCGGTTAGTTTGTATGCCCCAGACAAAAACCTCACCTCAGTGTTAATCGTAAGTCTCGTATTTGGCTTAATTAACCTGCCGTGTGTCAGCTCGTGGACTTTACTTGGCGAAAAGCTGCAACACTGGCTTGCCAGCCCAAAGCGCTTAAAAGCATTTAACTACCTAATGGCAATACTATTAATTGCTTCAGTGATGTTTAGTTTGTTTTAAATGAGCAAGCTTTCTTAGCTTATTTTTCACACGGCACTAAAAAGTCGACATGGTAATGCTCGTCATGTCGCACCCAGGATGGTTTAGTCGAAAACTGAATATGCTCTTTTAAATAGTCGGCATACTTGGTTTTATAAAGCCCAGCTTGCAAGGTTGGGTCAAAGATCACTCGCCAAAGATCGTAACCTTTTGCTGTAGCCGATTTATGCAGCTCAACAATATGAGCCGCTAAAGCGGTATAATCAATCTTAAACTGTTCAAACTGACCTTGTTTATCAAATTCAATATCGTAGCCAAAACGATTAAACACATGTGTAGGCAAATGAACTGATAGCCCCTTTTCGTTAATAACAGGTGTCATAAAATCAACCGACAAACCATTTTGATGAGTTTTATGCGGGCTAAATTTCCCGCCATTTTCTAAGCCCGTTTCAGCGTATTTGTATCGTTTATCTGGATGGGATTTCTGGAGCGCTTGGTAGGCATCAACAATAATGTTTTTTACCTGCGAATGAACATACGTACGCCCTGCCAGCTCAGCCACTTTGCTGTAGCTGGTAAAGTTATCACCCTTGCTGGGTAGTTTTACTGCATTGCGTACATAGCCATTGGCAGTCGTTCCACCACAGACGCTATTAGCCAAAACCGACCCAGAGCAAAATAATAAGGCTAAAAATAAACATGTTTTCATTGCAGTAGCTTCTTTAAAAATTTAAAGCTTAGCTATCAATAAATGAACTAACGATTAAAGCATTTTTGAATCATAGGTAGGATTTAAAGGTGAGTAATTTTTCCTGTGCTAAGCTTTATTTACCTAGAGCTTTTCAGTGCGACTCATGGCTAGTAACGTAGAGAATTACTTTTACCACGGCTTTTTTGTCTTCTTACTCATTACGGTAGTAACCTGCTCCATTATAGCCACGCGCCTGATGCGCAGTAGTTTTAATAACCGCTCGATTTACTTATTTAACCTGTTTTTTTACCTTGGTGTAATTGGCTTTGCATGGCTGTGGATCCAAGACTTATTAGACCTTGCGCCAAGTTTTCGCTCTGGCGTGGTGATTTATATGATTTCCATGACGTTGCTACAATTATCCATTTATAACCACGACGAACCCAGCCGATTTAATAAGATAATTATTGCGCATGGTGCTATTTTTTCTGTATTTGCCCTCCTCACTCAAAATATAAATCAACTTGCCCTTGTCGAAGCCTGCTTTACATTAAGCGTATTACCCGCACTTATTTACTTCACCACTAAACGCGCTGTATGTGAAAAGAATATTGGCAACACTGTGTTGTCAATGGCGCAATGCATTTTACTATTAGTGCCCATTTCACAGCTAAGTATTATTACCCATGAACATAACTTAGCGACCTTGTATTCATTGACCGTCATTGCCCATGCAACCGTGTTTGTTATGACTGGCCTCGGTCTCATCACCACCCTGTTGGTGGATGAAAAAAAGCGTTATTTAGAATTGTCTCTAAAAGACCCGCTTACCGGGCTCTACAATCGCCGCGGGCTGCAATTCATTATTGAACAACAGCAACTATTCAGCCCAAGTCAAACATCTAGCTTATTCGCCTGCGTAGTTGATATTGATTACTTCAAACGTATTAATGATAGTTACGGGCATGATGGCGGTGACCTAGTACTTGAAGTGTTCTCTGATCTAATGAAACAGCATTTAAATAAAGGTGACTTATGTTGCCGCCTTGGTGGTGAAGAATTTTTACTGTTGTTCTTTGCTACCGACATCAGCTCGGCTAAGCAATTTTTAGAGGGCCTACGTAAAACATTTGAAACCAGTCAAATAGCTTATCGAGAACATCGTATATCGGTTACTGCTAGCTTTGGTTTAACCAATTGGCAACCAAATGACAGCTTTGAAAGCTTAGTAAACCGCGCAGACAAAGCCGTTTATGCAGCGAAAAATAATGGTCGTAATCGCATAGAAACAAACAGCCTAAACAAGGAGTAAATAACTAGAGACGCCACGAAAACAAATACCTTTCTATCAATCTTGTAAATTCCAACTCTGTCACTATAATTAGCTCGTGCTTAACTTGCAATATGTAGTGCTATGTCCTTAAAAGTATTATTAAATTTTAAATTAAACTGGGTACTTTTGTGTACCAGTTTTTGGCTTTTTGCCCTGCCAATTCAGGCTAAATATGTGGTGGCAGTTGTGGGTAAAACCAAAAACGATAGCTTTTATCAGCAAGCCTTTAAAGGGTGTGAGCAATTTGCAAAACAGCATCTCGATTTTGAATGTATTTACGATGGCCCCAAAGACTTTCAAGATATTCGCACGCAAGTATTAGTGATCACCGACCTTGTTCGCAGGAACAACATTAGTGGTTTATTAATCGCAACCACAGATTCCAATTACCTTGTTGAAAGAGCCCTTAAACAGCTTAAAGATAACAATATTCCTGTGATCACTTTTGACTCTGATCTGCTCGAAGAAGATCAGCAGTACCGTTTAGCTTATGTAGGTACCAACAATTTTGATTACGGGGTGGCCTTGGGGAACGAATTAAAAAAATTCACCAGCAAAGAAAGTAACCAGGTGTGTATTCAATCAGGGCACTCAACAACACCTAATTTAAACAAGCGCATTGAAGGTGCTCGCTATGCGTTGTCAGGGCAAAAAAATAAACGTTTAAGTGGTGAAAATGGCTGGAGTGAGTTTGATAGATGCCCTTTATATAGCTTAGGCAAGCGAGAGGTCTCCCTCGGTCAACTCGACAAACTTCTTAACCTTGAAAATCCACCACTATTTTTAGCGGTAGCGGGCTTTGCCCAATTTAACCCTAATTATGCAAACGTGATTGCTAAACATAAGCAACGTATTGCTAATCAAGAGGTGGTGATCGTTTCTGCCGATACTGAGCAAATGCAATTAGAAGTATTACAGCAAGGATTATCATCGGCCAATATTGGTCAAAACCCATTTGAAATGGGCCGTCTATCTGCTGAATTAATGTATCAATACCTCACTAAAGGTGAACGACCAGCTAAGTCTCACTATTATTTAGACTTTCATTATTGTCAGCAAAATAATGCAGGTACTTGCACCGTTAATCACTAAAACTTTGATCTCACTAAAGTGCAATTAACTCGATAAGCGCTAGACTTACCACAACTTGATTAATTGTAAGGATTTAGCCATGACACACCTAGTTAGTGATTTGATGACGCCAGACCCATTCGCCATTAGCGCGCAAAATACCCTGCATGACGCGCATAATCTAATGAAAGAGAAAAATGTCCGCCATATTCCAGTGATCAATGAGCATGGTGGTTTGGTTGGCATGTTAACGCAAAAAATCATGATTGCTCAGGTAATGAATATCATGGCTAATTACAGTGCCAGCGCCCTCGAACGCAAGGAAAAGCAAACTAAAGTGGTTGATATTATGGCTACCGATTTTACCAGTATCTCGCCAGAGCAACCGCTACACGAAGTTGCTAAGTTTTTTGTTGAAAACCGTCATGGCTGCATGCCTGTGGTTGATAAAGATAACAACCTAGTGGGCATTCTAACCTCATCTGATTTTGTTCGTTTAGCGGCGGCTTTACTTTCTTAAGTCGTAAATTAGTATCTGCACACTGAATTTTTTACAGAAGGTGTGCAGAGTTTTCATACTTCTTCTTAGCTAGTATCACCCTCACTCAAGACCTAAATTAAATTAACCCTTTAAATTCAGAATCTTATAATTTAAAAATTATTAGGCACAACGCTTGCTTCTATGTAATTACACATGCTTTTTAGATTAAAAGCGAAAGGAAATTTACAGATAATCTCGGAGGAGTAATGAGTAATTCATCATCAAAAATCGCAGAATTTACAGCACCGGGTGTTAAAGACCAAGCTGCAGCTGACACGATTGCTATTCTAGACCAGCGCATGGTCGCTTTAATCGATTTACACCTCACTTTAAAACACATTCATTGGAATGTTGTTGGCCCTAATTTTATTGGTGTACACGAAATGTTAGACCCGCAAGTAAGCGCAGTGCAAGAGATGACTGACACGATTGCAGAGCGTATTGCAACTATGGGCGGCGTACCTGTTGGCACACCACAATCAATTGTAGAACGCCGTACTTGGCAAGATTATTCAATTGGTAAAGGCTTAGTTACTGACCATCTAACAGCGCTTGATAAAGTGTATAACGGAGTCAATAAAGACCACCGTGCAGCTATCGATAAGCTTGGTGAGCTAGACCCAGTTTCTGAAGATATGATCACTGGCCAACTGGCTGACTTAGAACAATTCCAATGGTTTGTTCGTGCACATATCGAATCGTCTACCGGCGAATTGAAAGGTTAAACCCCCTAGGTCTATCCGAAGACCCCTTGCCCAGCATTTGCTGGGCTTTTTTATGCTTTGTTACAACCAACCTTTATGTTTAAAGAACAAGTAAGGTGCAAAGCCAGACAGCAACATAATGCCAATTGCAAACGGGTAACCCCATGCCCATTGCAGTTCAGGCATGCTGTTAAAATTCATCCCATAGATACTGGCGACAACGGTCGGCGGTAAAAACACCACTGAGGCAATAGAGAAGGTTTTGATAATTTGGTTTTGTTCGATGTTAATAAAACCCTGAGTCGAGTCCATTAAGAAATTCACCTTATCAAACAAAAATGTACAGTGAGACATAAGGGTATCAATATCCAGTACAATTTCACGAAGTGACTCGCGGTCTTCTGTCGGCGCTCCTAGGTGGCGCAGTAAAAACGAGATATTCCGGCGCGTATCCATCAAACATAAACGCACTTTACCGTTATTATCTTCAAGGCGCGAAATTCGACTAACAGCTTCTTCTAAGTCTGAGTCATCCTCTTCAAGTACATAGGCACTGAGTTTTTCTAACTGGTGATGCATGTCTTCAAGCATATCAGCGTGGTTTTCGACTTTTTGGTCAAATAAAGTCACCAAAAGTTGCTTCGGATTATCACACGCTACCTGCCCTTTCCGAGCACGTAGTCGTAATAGACGAAAATCAGCTAGTTCATCATCGCGGATTGTCAGCAAGCAGTTGTCTTGTAGCAAGCAAGCCACGGTTACCGTATTAAAGCGCCCTTCATTTGGTGACATGAAAAGCGCATGCACATGCAAACCTTCATGGTCAATAAAACAACGGGAAGAGGCCTCGATTTCTTCAACATCATCAGCACCAGGTAAGGTGATATTAAGCGTGCTTGCCAGCGCTTGTCGTTCTTCTTCAGTCGGATTTATGGTATCAATCCAGTGGGCATTTTTAATAGAAGTAACAAGCGGTGTATCAGCAGCTGGCTCAGTTTCTGTGATCACACCTTGGTCTATAGAAAAAAATCGTAACATGCGCCCTACCCTGAATAATCAATGTATAGCAAATACTATAGCTGTTCACGTTAATGAACAATGACAATGCTACTAATTACCGGGTAAAGCAGAAAAATAATTTAAACCTAACATCAATTGCTTATTTCGCTTTTTTGAAGCGCACCAAAAGCATACCTATCAAGATGATGCCAAGGCCTATTAAGCAAGGTACAAAAGCACTTTGCAAGGCAACATCAAACGCTAAAAAGTCGGGGTAACCGGTTTGCCAAAGCGTCCATTCATAACCGAGCTTTGATGCAATATGTTCACCGCCGCTACTAAGTACGATGATTGCATCATTGTTATCTGGGTTGATGCGAAGTGTGCTATTTATTGCTGGCTCATTCGCGCCATCATGGCCAAAGACAAAATCTCCCGATGCTGTTGGTGCATAAAGCATGGTACCTAGCCCCCAAATTGGTGCGCCTAAGCTAATTGCCAATGGCTCTCGCATGGAGCTGATCATTTGCAGGCTTAACTGCCCTGTTTGAGGTGATGTTAATGCTTGCACTAAAGCGATTAAGTCATGGCTACTTGCCAGTAAGCCTGTTGCTGCTGCCGATGCGTATTGAAAATGCCCCGCAGCTTGCCCGCTTTTATCATAAGCAGGTGCGATGTTGTCTAACTCAGTGAGTACATCGTAACTGGCATCAGTCATATTGACTGGCTTAAAGACGTTATCAGCCATCCAAGTTGCAAAGCGTTGATTCGTTTTTTCTTCTACCAGCAGCTCCAGCATTAAATAGCCGCCCCCAGAATACTTAAAATCGCCCACAGGCTTGGTGACTTTTATTTCACGCACACCCGTTGATGATAGCGGCTTGTTGAGCGACTCAAGCAAGCTTGGTACGCTTTCATTTAGAGGAATATCAGCAAAGCCTAAGCCATCACCAAGCCCCGCAGTATGAGATAACAGATGAGCAAGGCTAACGGTTTGATTATCAAACTCTGATTCAGGTAACTGCCAACCCGTCAGTTGCTCATTAATAGCGTGATCTAAACGGACTTGCTGCTGCTCTGCCAGACTCATCACACCATAGGCGGTAATAAATTTACTGAGCGATGCCACTGGGAACAAAGTATTTGCAGTTATTTCATCTTTGCTTTTTGAGTAATCTTGAAAAACCACTTGGCCATTTTCAATCAAAACATAAGCGATGTTTGCTTGATTGTTGGCAATCAGCGCCTGACTATTAGCAATAAATTGCTCAGTGTTGCCCGTTTCGGCAATGGGTTTTAAAAACCAACCACTGACACCACCATATACACAGGTAGCAGCCCAAACAAATGACAAAAATAGCGTTAACAGAATCGTTTTAAACCAGCTCATACCCTATTCCTTGTGTTACAAAGCGCTGTTAAATCACTTCGATTTGCTCAGGTTTTTTGATAAAGAACACCATTAAAATTAATAATGCTGCTGGGAATAAAAACACATTCAAATAAGCAAAAATCACCGTTAGCTGTAAGATGCACATTAGCAACAATAGGATAGAAAACACCGTTAGCAACGATGACATTCCATGGCGCTTTGTTAGTAATAATGCGGCTGTGATCAAACCCACTAACGCATACAAGCCTAAACTCCCAGCCGAGACCACCATGGCAATAATTGAAATACTTTCTACTACATCATTCGATGCTTTATCACCTGCAACAGCAAGATAAACATCGCATAACACAGTGGCATGAAAAGCTAATACCAACACCGCCAACACACATAACAGTATGCGTACACCTTCAACATCGAACATATCTTTTAGTGCCTTGCGTAAACTCAGGTACACATAGATTTCAAGTGCACCAATGAGTACAAACACAAGGTCTGAAAAGTTTAAGCTTTGCAAATCGAGCTTAAGCGCCTCGCCTAAGCCATCAAGTGTTTCGCCAAATACTGAAATCCAGTACATAGGAAAAATTATGGCAAGTAACCCCGCTGCTATGCCGGGTAGTAAATAATCACGGTTGAGCATATGCCCTCCAAAATCCTGTTGCGTTGTAAAGTTATTCGCTATCGCGTTCGTACACCAAAATATCGCCGGGTTGGCAATTAAGCTCTTCACAAATAGCTTCAAGGGTACTAAAGCGGATCGCTTTCACTTTTCCGTTTTTTAGTAATGATAAATTGGTCATAGAAATATCAATGCGCTGAGATAGCTCTTTCAGCTGCATTTTGTTCTTTGCCAATTCTATATCTAGGTTGATTCGTATTTTCATAGTCTAAAAAGTACACAGCGGATTTATGATTGTCAAACTTTATTTTACGATTATCATAAAATAAAGAATGAAAAACATAATAACTCAGTAAGTAATTAAACCCATATTTTGACCATTTCAGGCATAAAAAAAGCCAGTAAATACTGGCTTTTCGCTCTGTTTATAAGTTAGACATTGGCTTGGTAAGCAGGGATAGCTATCGCCGCTACAATACCCAATAAAAATATGCCACCAATGATCAACACGCCCCAAAATGACCATTGTTTTTGTACTCGTTGAAAATGCTCAACACTATCCCAACGTTTATTTTGCCATGCCATTTCTCGGCCTTTAAAGCCCAGATAAATCGACACAATAAAACCAACATAAGGCACTAAGGCCAATAAGCCAATCCAAGTGCTGTTGCCAATTGCCCAAATCCAACTTAGCAAGAAAGCGCCCCAACTAAAGCCTTTAATGCCCTCGGGTAAATCGTCTACCTTCCCCTGCCCTGAGTTATTTTCAGATGCCATCTGAAGGCTTGCTTCAGGTGGTGTGTAATTATCTGCCATGAGTTTTTCCTTATTATTAATTAAACAGAAACCCTAACTTATAGTACTGGGTGTATTTTAAGCAAGCTAAAGATAAGTACCTAAAGCAGATAATTGTTACCTGATGTGTTTTGTAACATTTATCTCGTTTCCTTTTCATTTTAAATCACCTAATCTGGGCACATAACTGCAAGGAGAGAACAATGAAAGACTTACAAAAGTTAGTGGGTAATTTAAATAAATCAGGTGCGCTGAGTGGTTTTTTAGGGGGTGTTGCTGGGGGCGGACTAACGAGCTTAATGGGCGGAAAAAGTAAAAAGAGCAGTAAAAAAGCCGTAAAATATGGTGCACTTGCTGCTGTCGGTGGCCTTGCTTGGAAAGCCTATAAACAATACTCAGAACAAAAAGCGGCTCCAGTACAGCAAACTAGTTCTCGTGGTTTTGATATTACCCCCGCCACGCTATCTGAGCAGTCATTTACTGATGTAATCGACGATAACCATAATGATGGGCAATTATTACTCATGCGCGCTATGATTGCAGCCGCCTATGCTGATGGCCACATTGATGAAACGGAAAGACAAAAAATCTTCGCACAAGTAGAAACAATGCAATTGTCTGTGCAAGAAAAGGCCATGCTGTTCGATGAGCTAAGAAAACCAATGCAACTATCAGAGTTAGTTGCCGCTGTGCCTAACGCACAAATGGGTATTGAAGTATATGCAGCTAGTGCCAGCGCAATTGATTTAAACCAAGCTATTTCTAAACACTACTTAGACACGCTCGCTAACCAATTATGCATTCCTAATGAACTGGTAATGAGCATTCACAGAGAGCTTGCCGAATACCAATAAAAATGGGGCGTCTTCGCCCTATTTTTATTGGTAAACAGTGATGATTAATGCGGCTTTTTAGTGCCGTAACGCACCATATCTTTACCGTTTTCATACACTTCACTTGTCACGTAACGGCCAAGTAAAAGTTGATGTTTATCATCAAGTACCGCAATAAATGGGCGGCCATCACTATTATTGGTTGCAAGGGCTACACCTGTTACATTCTCTAGCCCTAAACCGCCAGTTTCAACTAGGCGTAAAAATGTTTCTAACTCGTCTAATGTTTCAATTACATCGTTATCGTTAATCATCTCAAATACTCAGTGATTGCTAATGGGCGTAGCATAGCAGGATTAAAAACAGGGTGCGAATAACAGCCCTTAAAGTAGCTTACTTTTGGACTAAAAATTGACACAACGCTATTCAATTGATGATACTTTCGCTATCGATAGAGGCAGTGAAGTTTAATGAGTAACCATTTAACGCTCGAATTAATGACTCCAAAGGGCAATCTTGCCGATAGCATACAAGCTATTTGGTATGCCACAGCGCACTCTCAAGGAGAGCAATGGCTTGCCTGCGATGGTGCCACAGGGCTTGTGTTTCCTGTTGCTGGTGAAGTTTTGCTTGATGACAAGCCGCTTGCTGCCCCTTATGCAGTGCAAGAAACATCGACTCAAGCATCTAAAGTCACATTTTCACACGATGCGCAGTTTTGTGGTATTCGTTTTAACCCAACCGTATTGTCTGAACTAAAGCGTAATGCTCACCCACTCATTGCAGAGCAGTCACTATGTGAAATTGCCGAAGATCTGCAAAATGATGCCAGCTTAGCCGCGTTTGTTGCACTTATTAGCCACCACTTTACTGATAATAAAAACATTAACCACAGCAACAGGCACTCAAAACACCTAATCAGTAACCTTATAGAGTTAACGCCACTCGAAACTGCTTACCAACTTGCCCCACTCAGTCAACGACAGCTCGAAAGACAAGTTAAGGATCAATGCGGCGTTACCCCTAAGTATTTTGAGCGTATCTACCGAGTAAAACTTGCTAAACAAGCAATTAAAGATAACCCTGAAATGAGCTTTGCAGATATTGCACTTGAATGTGGCTTTACCGATCAGCCTCATTTAATCAAAGAATTCAAAGCAATAATGCACATCACCCCAGCAAAATATCGCAAGTTATTGAAAGACTCTCAAACTAAACAAACAAAGCTTATTTTTCGTTAGTCATCCTCAAAACGCAGAATATCACCAGGCTGACAGCCTAAGTGCTTACAAATTGCATCTAAGGTCGTAAAGCGCACAGCTTTAGCTCGTCCAGCTCTAAGAACTGATAAGTTTTGTGGCGTAATACCTATCGCTTCAGCTAATTCTGCAGACTTCATTTTTCGCTTAGCTAACACTACATCTAAATCAATAATAATCGCCATTAAATCACTAACTCTTGCTCTTTTTGTAGCTGCTGCGCTTGACCCATGATCCAACCAATAACATAAATAATTAATCCCATCACTAAGCCTATAATATCAGTATCTTGTATAGCCACGACCCTTCCGATATCTGATCCTGTTGCCAAGTTAAGAAGAGTTATAAGTAGTGACGGGTAGCACACAACTAGTGCAAATTGCGCCAATAATACGCCACCTAACCATTTAAAACATTGTATATTTTCAATAGCGAAGAAGGATCCACGTCGGTAAAGCAAAAATAACCGAATCAAAATTATGTTGATCAGAATAAACGGTAGCAATTGCACAAGACCAAGCCATAAAACACTATCAAAACCATGCTCATTTAATGTTTGTGCTACTCCTTGCCAGGAGCCGCTGACTTCAAGACCAATCCACATATGCGCACCATTACTTTGTGTAAAACTTAAAACATTACTGTCACTGAAAAGCACAATAATGCTTGTTACTAACAAGCTAATAAGCGTAAAAATTAGCAGACTTAGGATAAACGAACTCATCCAAACAATTTTTTTCATGACGATTTACTCAGTGTTATTTGTTTTAGAAGTTGCTCATAATGAGTCGCTAACTGCTTACCTGTTAACGCATTAGAATGGTGCTTCCCTTTTGCAATGTAAATCTGCTTTTGCTGAGATTTTGCATATTGATATAGTGATTTAGCTAACTCAGGTGGAGTTTGAGTGTCTTTTTCACCGGTGATTATTAATAGCGGTGCTTGATAAACTTGTAACGCTTTTAAATTATCGACTTGTTTAATCTCTTCACTAAACTCAACACTAACAAACGGTTTAGCAAACCACGGAATACGTGCTGCTGTCATCTGTTCAACATTTGTCACACTCCCTTCGAGTACCAGAGCATCAACGTTACGCTGACTGGCAAGATAACCTGCAATCATACTTCCTAAAGAATGACCATGGATCACCACAGGCAAAGTATTTAGGTCTGATCTGCCTTTTACATAATCAAATACCTGTAATGCATCAGCTTGCAGATTAGCTACGCTAGGTACTCCAGAACTAAGCCCATAACCACGATGATCCATCATTAAAATATTAACTTGAAAAGGTAAAAGTAGCTTGGCTGGTTCCCCACCTGCGGCACTAACGCGAAACTGGTTACCACCGAAGTAAATTACCGTAGCACGAGCATCTGCAACTTTAATAAGGGTACCCTTAAGTCTAGTACCCTCATCGGTGTTTAAAGTTATCTCCTGCGTTTTGGCGGTGGCATTAACACTTTGTATTTCCTGCATCGTTATTTTTTTATCCGGATATAAAAAGTGAGATTCCTCAACTTTAATTGTCGTACAACCAGTTAATAACAGCACAATCAGCGAAACCACTGCAATAGAACCAAATTTCATTTTCACGATCCTTCTAGTAAAAAAACTACTATGGCACTAGATAAGTTAAAAAACAAACTAAAATTACCGAAAAACGATAATTAATTATTCAATATCGAACATTAAAAGCCCTTCCTTTGAAAAATAGCTTTGATCAAAAGCGCTATCTCCTTTAATTCATTATTTTTCAAATTCTGTGTTGAGCGATTTTATTTGCGCTCGGCATTTATCCATAGGATAGTTAACGCAAGCCTACTAAACGAGCTGTAACTAAATAGGATAATCATGAAAAAAGTTTTACTTGCCACCGGCTTAATCGCCTCGTCATTTACTGCATTTGCAGCCAATTTAACCGTTGAAGAACTGCGTATTGAAAAAGCCAGCAAAGCCATGCCAAAGGTGTTAAATGCTTTTTCTAATGAAGTAAACCAATTTGAAAAACAGTGGCAAGCGGCTGCTAGTTATCAGCAAGCAAGTGACCTTATTGATGATTACGCCAAACAATTATGGCGCGATGCCAAAACACGTATAATTAAAACCAACAGCTTCGACGACCGAGAGCTATATTGGGCACGTTTACTTTCAAGCAAGATTATTCGTACCAGCAAACCCCAGTTTGCAATGACCGACAGCGAACAAACCGCGTTATTAACAATGCTCGAAAATGGCAGCCGTGGCCGCACCGACCTTGATTACAGTAAAAAAACCGACAAACGCATTTTAATTACAGGTTTTGATCCATTCTTATTAGATAGAAATATTAATCAAAGTAACCCATCCGGTGTTGCAGCATTATTACTTGATGGCCAAGTAATTAATTACAATGGCATTAGCGCCGAGATCAATACGGTGATGGTGCCAGTACGCTACGAAGACTTTGACCAGGGTATTATCGAATCATTACTTGCGCCATATTATGCACTTAACAATGTCGATATGATTGCCACTATCAGTATGGGCAGCAAAGACTTTGACCTTGAACGCTTTCCGGGTAAACGCCGCAGTGTAACGGCGCCCGATAACGCCAATATTGTGTATGGCGGCACAGCAACTGCACCGAAAATTTCGAGCCTTAACGACCGCCCTCTTCTGGGCAATGAGTTTGTAACGTTCAGCTTACCAGTTAAGCAAATGCAACAAGCCAAAGGGCCATTCCCAATCAACGACAATCATAAAGTCGTTACGCTTGAAAAAGCATTTGAGCCAAAATCACTTAAAGAGTTAGAAGGTGCGATTGCAGTAAAAGGCGGTGGCGGAGGCTACTTATCTAATGAAATCTCGTACCGTAGTATTCGCCTGCGTGATGAGCTTAATTCAGACATCCCAACGGGGCATATTCACACCCCACGTATTCAACAATTTGAGCCAGAAACAGAAGCGAAAATTGTTAAGCAAATTAAAGCAATGCTTGAGCAGAGCTTGGTTGCAATTTAAAGCGTTAAGCTCAGCTATAAAGCAATAGCTGAGCTTTTTCCAATTCACAATTGATACTTATTGTGGACCTGTTCCGCCATTCACTTTACTGCCCAAAGAACTTGGATCATCTAATCGATATGGGTAAAGTTGAATATCACCGAATACTGTTGCCCCGCTATCACGATATTGATCAGTTGCAGAACTTCCAGTGTAAACATTTCCTGAGGCACTAAAATAACCAGAGCCTTGATTCCAGTGAGGTTTCGCTGAATTTTCAAAGTAATTATTTTCCACTAAAACCTCTGCGCCATTCCCCGCACTAATTGAAAAATAAGTAATGTTCTTCCAGTAATTATTAAACATATGCACACGAGAGTTATAGCCGTCTACTTTAGGGTTTCGCCCTGCAGCTGTATCCCAAAAATTGTGATGCGCTGTTATTTGAGAGTTTCTAAATAAATGGGTATACCAATGCTGGTTAGCGCAAACTTGAGGGTTATATCCATAAAAACGATTCCAACTTAAAGTAACGTTTTGACTATTGTCTACATCAATATATCCATCACTGATTTTATTAAATGCCATGTGATCAACCCATACATGACTACTATCATCTATTGAAATAGCATCACCTGCTTCTACAAGGGCTGGGTTAATACCCTCAAGCATAATGTTCTTAATAATAATATTTCGCTGATTACTAATAACGAGGCTAGCACCAATTATTTTCGAGTTTTTACCTAACCCTTGCAGCGTTTTATTTGATTGCACAATGATACGTCTATCATTACGGGTAACATTCACGGTTGAGTTTGAGCTACTTCCCAACTCACTACAACTTTGATTACCAACGGGAATTCTGTACCACGTCTTACCGTAATCTCCCCATTGACCACAATCAAGTGGACAAGCTGGTACCGTTCTATTGGCGGTTCGACAATCAATCACTGTGTTATCAGGAACTTGAATAACCGCAGCAGAGCCAGAACTCAATGCAGTACTTAAATCATCACAGCTATATACTGTGATGGCAGTGTTATTACCACCTCCGGTCGTTGTGCTCAATCCATCTTGACCTGCTTGAGATGCAAAGCCTATTAAGTCACTGGGAGTGGTTCCGGTAGTCCCACAGTCGCCATTTACTGGATTAATAAACCATCTTTGTGAACTGATCCCAGCATCATCATTTTGATAAACATTTGCAGTATTATTTGAGCCTGCAACTGTCAAAGATTTACCAGTTAACTTATTGACGATATTAAAGCCGCCCGATGAAGATGCTTTTAACAACCAACGTTGATTAGCCCCTTGCCAATCATCATAAGCAATTATATTTGCACCATTTGATTGCGATGAGTTCAACACATCAATAACTTTATTGTTAAATTTAGAGCGTATAATCCAATAGCCATCTGCTTCTTGAATAAGCTGAAACTTTTGGTTATTTCCACCCCAGTATTCGTAGCTAATAATATTCGGGGCTGAGCTAGAATCACTGGTATTTACATCAAGTGCAAGGCCAGAGCCTCTATTAATAATGGAATATACAGTGCCAGATTCAGGCATAGCACTACACTGTTGTGCATGAACAGCATTCTGAGCAAAACACGCAACTGCTAGTAGGCATAATGCTAACAGTTTAGTTTGGTTTAAAATCTTCAAGACTATCTCCTCTATTATATTTGTAATATAAAATTACATTATTAAAGAGATAGTTTAATTTATACGTACCTAAAAGCACCTATCTATGTTTATTTTATGTAAACAAATGTTAAAAATCACCCAGCAACGCAGCAGTTGCGGCCTTGCTTTTTCGCTTTATAAAGCGCGTCATCTGCTATTTTAAACAAGCTATCTGAATCAAACGCCTCATTAGCAGCCTTACTGGCAACACCTATCGATAAGGTAACATAGCTTAAGTCTGCACGGCCTTGGTGAGTTATGTGAGCTGATGCAACGGCGTTTCGTAGCGTTTCAGCCACTTTGAGTGCCTGATGCTTATCGGTATTGCTGAGCACAATAACAAACTCTTCGCCGCCATACCGAGCAACAAAGTGATTACTTGGCTGGGTATTTTCTTTAAGAAGATTGGCGACCTCACATAACGCTTTGTCACCTTGATCATGCCCATAAAAGTCATTGTAGAGTTTAAAATGATCGATATCGGCGACAATCATTGAGATAGGTTGCGATGCTAAATCTGCATCGCTGGCAAGCTTCGCAAAATGTTTATCTAATGCCCGACGATTGGCAAGCATCGTCATTGAATCGGTGTAACTGATATGTTTTAACTTCTGGTGGCGCTCTAGTATTTCATCACGTTGATTTTCTATCAAAGTAAATAACTCATTCATACCTCGCCCGAGTTGGTGCAATTCGTTATTACCAAAATACTCTTCCCGAGCGCTAAAATCGTTATTACTGATTGCTGAATTCACCAATGTATAAAGCTTTCTGAGTGGCCTTAAAACCTGTTGATTTATATATAAATAAAACAAAATAAATACAGAGCCAGAGATCAATAAACCGGTAATTAGAGAGCTATCAAACAAGCTTCGGTCGTAAGTCCGTTCACGGGATGCGATAGATAGCACAAATAGTAAGTCTCCTGCTTGATCATTGACTCCTAAGTAAAGCTGCTGATTATGCTGGCTCGCCTCCATTGCATTTCTCTTTTCACCAAACACCCTAATTAGATGATCCCTATATTTAGGTGCTTCATCAATGCCATAAAAGCTAATATCATTTGCTAACCCTGGTGTTAGATTTTCGACAAAGTCTTCATCAATAAAGCTCCAAAGCAATAATGTCGCCACAAATTCACCAGTGCCATCGGACTTCGTTACATTGTAAGCGACGGTGACGGCAGGCGTTTTATCTATGGTAATAAACCGGACTTTATGAGTTAACTCAGATTGGCTATTGTCTATATCGCCAGATAAGATTATTAGGTCGTTTTTTATCAACAAATTGGGGCTTTCTAAAACCGTTGGTGAGTAAGGCTGATAATCACTATTAAAGCTGCCACCGCCAATAATATTTGCCTGTGTATCATATAAATACCAACCATTTACGTCTAACCGCTGTAGTGCGTCTGCAATAACATAGTCACTATTAAACCACTGGGTATCACGTTGCTGTGCAGCTTCATACATGGTATCCCAAGCAGCGCTGTCAAAGACCATTTTTGACAGCGCATCAACCTCTTGCTGAAGTTGTGACTCCACGCGCTGAATATCAATCCGATCATTTTGTTTTGTCATCGCTTCAAACGTTGGCAATATCCAAAAATGCCGAATAATTGTTTGCGCCAACAAAATAGCAAAGCACGCCGCGGTGAAAGCAAGTAATAAGCGTTTTTTGAGCCTCGCACCAATCACCATAAAATACCAAACCAAGCAGAATAAAAAGCACATTAGTATTAAAAAGTATAACCACGTTTACTCAGTTTGCTTGCCAAGCTTTAATAAATCAGTCTCATAAAGGCAGTACCTCTACTAAAGTTGGTGACTGATAAATTGTAAAATCCCTGTTTATATCTAAACTTTTAGTATGAAATTTTGAAGGGCTACTGTATGAAAGGTATCGTCTTTACCGAGTTTTTAGACATGGTCGAAAATGAATTTTCTTATGAAGTGGCAGACAAAATCATTGAAGAAAACTCACTTGCTTCAAATGGGGCCTATACCAGTGTTGGTAATTACGACAACGCTGAAATGATCATGCTTATTACTTCGTTAAGTAAGCACGTCAATACGCCTGCAGAACAATTAGCCACGCACTATGGTAAGTATTTATTAAATCGTTTTTTTATCCTTTTTCCTCACTTTTTCACCAGTGTTTCAACTACGTTTGACTTTTTAGATACCATCGACCGCCATGTTCATGTAGAAGTTAAAAAGCTTTATAGCGATGCTGAGTTACCAAGCTTTGAAACAAAACGTATTAGTGAGCGCAAAATGCAAATGTTCTATCGCTCTGGAAACCCTTTCGCCTGTTTAGCAGGTGGATTAATTGAAGGTGCATGTGAAAAATTTAATGAAAAGATTACGATTCAAAAGGATATAAGCGCTGATCATATGTCGGCAACCTTTACTTTAACAAAAGAAGATTAGTGTGGATGAAGAACTCTACAAACGTAGATTAGAACGAGAGCGCCAGGCTCGAAAACAAGCCGAAGCCCTGTTAGAACAGAAGTCTTTAGAGTTATATGAAGCCAATATGACGCTAAAACATGCGGCCGAAAATCTAGAAAAAGAAGTTATTCTTCGCACACAAGATTTAAATAAAGCAAAAGAGTTGGCCGATGCCGCCAATCAAGCTAAATCAATGTTTTTAGCCAATATGAGCCATGAAATTCGCACCCCCATGAATGCAATTTTAGGCATGGCACACCTCGCCCTTGATACTGAATTAACCGATAAACAATATGATTACGTTGAAAAAATTCAGCTTTCGGCCAAATCACTGCTTGGGATTATTAATGACATTCTCGATTTTTCTAAAATAGAAGCCAACAAGCTTGAACTTGAAAACAGTGATTTTAACTTAAATGACTTTCTTGCGAACCTCGCTAATTTAGCCAGTAGTTTAATTGAGAAAAATAACATCGAAGTCATTTTTGATATTGATGATGACATTCCAGAGTTTTTAATCGGTGACGCTCTTAGGCTTAATCAAGTTTTATTAAATTTACTGAGCAATGCCATTAAGTTTTCAAACCAGCAAGATGTCACGCTGAAACTGACAAAAAAATCACAAACCGATACCTCTATTTGTATTAATTTTCAGGTCATTGACCAAGGCATTGGTATGTCTGAAGAGCAAGTTAATAGTGTGTTTAAGCCTTTTTCACAAGCCGATGTTTCAACAACTCGTAAATTTGGTGGCACAGGTCTTGGTCTTGTTATCAGTAAAAAAATTATAGAGCTTATGGGAGGTCATATTGAGGTTAAAAGCCAATTAAACAAAGGGAGTAGCTTCAGTTTTGATGTGTTATTTTCGCTATCGGTTATGCAAAGCTGCCACGACACAGATATTTTCAAACATAAACGCGCTCTTATTATTGAGCAAAGCGACCAACCTGAAGCTATTTTAAATACCATGCTCAATGCATTAGACATCAATGTACAGACGATTGATTGCATGGATGAAAAGCTTTCTAACGCTGATATTAGTCACAACTACGACTTTATTTTTTTAGACTGGCACGTATTAAACTGCGAACAAAATAACATTCTAGAGAACCTCAAAAAGCAGCTTTCTATCGACATTAAAAAAACCATTATCCTCGCTTCTTATGAAAACCAAGAAGTTAAAGACACGCTAAGTACGCTAGATAAAACCGTTGAAGAAATATTATTAAAGCCGATTATTAAAGGGAACCTATTGAAAACCCTCGAGCATGTGATGGGTATCGCTACGAAAAAAGAGACCAGAGTCGACAATACATGCTTTAAAAAGCTTGCGGGCTCAAGAATACTGCTAGTTGAAGACAACCCGCTTAACCAACAAGTTGCATCGCAAATACTACGCTCAAATGGCTTTGTGGTTGATATTGCCGAAGATGGCATAGCAGCGATTGAAGCTGTCGAAAAAGAATCTTTCGATTGTATTTTGATGGACTGCCAAATGCCAAAAATGGATGGTTATACCGCAGCGAATAAAATTAAACAGCAATCAAAGTTTGCCCATATCCCTATTATCGCCATGACCGCCAACACTATGGAAGCCGACCTTACAAAAGCGAAAGAATCAGGAATGCAAGGCTATATAGCCAAGCCAATTGAAGTGCAAACCATGTTTGAGGTCATTGCAGAGCATTTAACGCAAAAGCAGCTGTAATTTCTAGTCAGTAAGCTCTATGATTTTTTGTTCTACTAATGAGTTGTTTTGCTTACGAAACTCATTTGGGTTAACCCCAACGATACTTTTAAACACACGGTTAAAGGTAGCAAGCGAAGAAAAGCCACTTTCCATTGCAATACTGAGTATACTCCAATGACTTGCTTCATCTTTTAATAACAGCCCTTGCGCATGCTGTATTCGGTACTGATTAATAAACAAATTAAAATTTGCGGCTTTAAAATGATAACGAATAGCCCGGCTGATCTTATACTCAGGTACTGCTAATGCTTGAGCAAAATCAGAAATTTTCAAATTAGTTTGCAAATAAACCTGCTTATTGATGAGTGCTTCTATGCCAGTAATAAGCTCAGATTCTACCTCTTTATTGTCAGATTGTTCAGCCTGATGGATAGCTTTCATTACCTTTTCAGAGTTCACCACTTTACTATCAACAGCTTCAGGCACGCTACTGTGGGCACGGTTTTGCAAAAACATCACTAACTGCATTGCAAGTACAATCAACAATGCTGATGAGGCAATTATAAGCGGCTCAAATTGTTGAAATTCGCTTTCACTGAATAAAAATTTAGGCAGTATGCTGGCATTAAATACCGCTAAAAAGTAGCAACTAGCAAAAATATTTGCCTGCAACTTTTGCGTTTGTGTTTTCTCTTTATAGCCTCGTAATGCTTCCCAAAAAGAGAGCACCAAAATACTCGAAGATAGCAACACCGTTATTTCGGCCATACCTTGCTTTAAACGCCACATGAATTGGCTATCAGGGAAAACTTGCACATCAATACTCACCAAATAATGCCAAGTTTGGTTAAACATAATTAAACCCGCAATAGCAACTGCCACGGCAATATGTACCGAAGCAATAGGCTTATGCTTACGAAACAAAGTGCGTGATATAAGCCAAGACACATTACAGGTTGCGCAGGTAAATAAACCAATTAAATAACTGTAAACACCAATACTTGGTGCACTGATTTTTTGCACCCCAACCATGCAAAGCGAACCGCAAAATACTGTAAACAGATAATGAATAAGCTGCTTCTCTTTTTTCATACCATTTAGCAGCATGAGCCCCATACAAACAAAAACGAGTAAGTAATAAGGGGAAGTATTTTGCATAACTCTACATACCTTAAATTGGGAGTTTGATGAATTATTTACCAATCAGATAAGTTTACTTTTTCAAGATCAACATAGCAAAAAGAGTTTGTTAGTGAATATGTCAAACTCTGTGTGAGCTCTCAAAAACAAACACAATATTTCATTGATCAAATTTCGAATTTGAGAAGAAATCTTGCTCTAGCCCTTTATATTAGCGGTATTAGAAAAATGTAATGGAATTGATGATGTTTAACAAAGATAGCAAAATCACACCTTTAAAAGCGCTCGAATACAGTAAAAAGCTTTGGTTTATTAGCCTGCTAATGGCGCAAACTTGCTTTGTAGTTTATCTCATTCTTGGTTATGGAATGACAGGGTTAACTACAGGTCTATCAGGTTGGAACCGACTTAATAACACCGCCTATGTTGCTAATGATGCCACAGGGAATTTGATGTATGCAGTGCATGTATTATTTGCGGTAGTGATGATCCTTGGCGGAAGCTTACAACTCATTGAAAAACTGAGGACAAAATACAGCGCATTCCATCGCTACAATGGTCGTGTATTTGTTGTTTTAGCTTGCTGTATTTCATTTGCTGGCATGTATTTAATGATAGTAAGGGGCACCGTTGGTAATACACTGATGCATGCAATGACAATGTTTGGCGGCTTAGTGGTTATAGTATCAAGTATATTTGCAGTGAAAACAGCACGGGCTCGTAACTTCAATGCTCATCAAAGGTGGGCTATACGGTTATATCTTGCGGCTAATGGTGTGTTGTTTTTTAGATTATTGATATTTGCATGGTTTTTAGTATTTGGCACCTTAGGCGTTGATACCGCCACATTCACTGGGCCTGCCGTGCTTGCTGTTAGCCTTTGCTCTTACTTAGTACCACTTTTAATAGCCGAACTTGTTCGCTATGCAGCTCGTACAAATATTACGTTTATCACTATCGGCACTGCCTGTTTAATGACGCTAATATCAATCGTGTTCTTAATCGGCTTATTTGGGGTGACTTTGGCAAACTGGTACCCAGCTATTGTTGGCTAACTAACTCTCATACAATAAAGCCACCTAAATTGGTGGCTTTATGAAGTTAATTTACGTCACTATAAAATTAATACAGTTCAAATAGCGGACGACCATTTTCGTCGTACTTCACTTCCATAACACGAGCATGGCGGTTTGGATCGTAAAGCGGATCTTTTACAATCTCTTCAAGTGGACGGGTGTCTGTTTTTGGCACCACACTTGGTTCACCAACTGCGTGCTCATAGTCACGAGCATGGTAAATACACAGTGGTGTTTCACCATCTTCAGCTACTGTAAAACAGTTATGACCTGGGCCGAAAATTTTCTTTTCAACACTTGTTTCAAGCACTGGCATACGTGTTTTAGTCCACGAATTACGATCAAGTAAATCGCTGTTTTCATCGGCTTCCATATAACCCATGCAGTAACATGCACCTGTTGCACTTGCAGAGAAAGCAATAAAGATTTTACCGTTATTTTTAAGCACTGCCGGGCCTTCGTTTACCCAAAAGTCGACACGTTCCCAATCGTAATCTGGTGTCGTCAGCATAAACTGCGCTGTTTTTAGCTTAATAGGTGACTCCATCTCAGCTAAATACAGGTTTGATGCAGCAAATTGGCCGCCAGTTTTCTCTGCCCAGCAGAAATAACGCTTACCGTTATTTTCAAAAATAGTGGCATCTAAAGAAAAATCGGTGAACGACTTTTCATCGCCCTCAGCGGCTTGCATCATGCCAAGTTCAACCCACTCATCATTTAGCGGATCTTGGCCTTTACACTCAAGCACATACGGACGTAATGCCCAAATATCATCTTCTTCACTGGCAGCAAAGTAGATATACCATTTGCCATCTAGGTAATGAATTTCAGGTGCCCAGATATGACGGCTCATCGGGCCGCTGTCATGTTTAAACCAAATATCAAAGGTTTCAGCGTCTTTTAAGCCCTCTAATGTCGCAGACTTACGAAGTTCAATGCGATCATAAGTTGGTACAGAACCTGTAAAATAATAAAAACCATCGCTGTGCTTATGCACAAACGGATCGGCACGCTGCTCTACTAACGGACTATTTGTTTGTAATGTCATCTTGAAACCTGATCGTTAAATTTTAATTTGTATTATTTTATTACTTTTAAGTAAGAACACAAATATAACATTATTTTTAACAGACAGTGAAAAGAAATGTAAGCTTGGGCTGTGAGTTTCAAGATACGCGCTCTAAGCAAAGGAGTTAAAGCTAGCTCGTTATCGAAAGCATTTGGAAAAAAGGGGGCTTCCCCCCTTTGTTTGGGATCACTAAAACAAGCTTTATTTAAAGCCCCTCTTAGATTTTTTAGATAAAACGAGGTCAACTGGCATAACATCGCCCGATACCTTCTTCACAATTAAAGTATGTGAGCCAGCTGATAAGTCATGTTTTTCGAACACAATACTTTGTACTTGGCGATAATTATTACCATCGAAAATAGAGAATATGCCTTGTGACTTACCATCTAAGATAACTTCAACATCGCCATGGTTAATACCTTTTGAAGTCGCAAAAACAATGCTTGAACCACTAAAGTCATAACTAAACGACGCACCATTAACGGTTGTCATGTGTAAATCTTGTTGGTATTCACCAGTATTTGTGTGCTCAGACCTCATCCAGTTGCCATTTCACTATATTGAATTCGAGGGTCATTATCGTTTATCAGCTCGAGGCCTGAATAGGTTATATCACTTGTTGTGCCGAGGGTATTACCGATAGTCTGAATTTGCACCAATCGATCGGCAATCCAGCTACCGTCAGGGTTAATTGCCACATCTAATGTTATCAACCCACCTTCATCTGCAATTTGTTTTACCCTATTTGCTATATCTGTGTTCGAATATCTTAAGCTGCTCTTTAAGCCTCCCCATCCTCCGTCAGAAGTGTAGGTAAATCCATGCCACTGCACTTTTGTATCCAAAGCTGTTATGACTTTTTTAGAAGAAGGAGCCTTAGGTAACTCGTTAGTTTTACCTGATGTATATTGACTGTGTGGATCTTTGGGGACAAAGCTATGCTCGTCACCAGCATGAAAACTGATCGTCGCATTTGGGTTGCCACTTCGAGCAGACTGAGCAAGTTGGTCTGCAACAGGGTAAGCATTCTTTGCCTCGAGTTTTTGTTTCGATTCATCTGCTTTAAACCAATTATCAAACCACCAGCCAGCGATGTTAGCTCCCCAAGCCTGCGATCTTTCGCTGACAAAACCAGTTATAAACCAATCAGGGTAAGGTACTTTCTTTTTTGTACCCGTCCATCTATCCCCTGAGTGCGAAGGTAGGTAAGCAATTAACTTAATACCTTTTAGTTTAAGTGCTTTCGCTAAATCCAAAACAAGGTCACGGTTAGGCGTGTAATCAGCCTGATTTGAGTTAACTTGGGTAATACAACCTGGTGCAATCTGTTTGCTCGGACATGCCGGTGAGTGTAAATCATAAATGTCACTCATCGTCGACAGGTAACCACGGTTTTGAGTAATGGTAAAAATTACATAAGCATAACCAAGCTTGGCTGCTTTATCCGCATAATCGTCAACATCAAAACCATTTACATAGTTATTCCACTCGTTATAGTCTGTGATTTGATACCATGCATTATCTAAAGTGCCACCAGCAAGATAGTGATGACTAATCCCCCACTTTGCATCTTGCATCCAATTAACTTCGCTTGCTCGCAGAGACGCACTCGAGTGTAAAATAGTAATTGCTACTGTTATACCAGATACAATTTTATAGGGCCGACTTTTCAAAATAACCAAACCAGATGAAAGCTAAAACTTGTTACGAGTTTAACTGTTTACATTTAATCAACAATAAGATTACTCTGGGAAATCGTCATTAAACCCAACACACCACTCAACATAAAATGGTTAAATATATGAAATTTAAAAAGTAAAAAAACATTTACTATGTGAATTTTCTGATTCGTTGACAAACAATATGTTAGAGC
>NZ_JAKEVM010000038.1 GCF_022398475.1 Pseudoalteromonas shioyasakiensis
GGATTTATAAGGAGTAACACATGCCATTTAACGAGCAAGAGCGCAGTGTGCTTTTAGCACTCAAAGGTGTGGGGCCAACGGTAATAAAACGGTTTGAAGAAATTGGTATTGAATCGTTTGAGAAGTTAGCCGGGTTTGATGCAAATACCATTGCTGAGCGAGTCGCGTCGATGCTACATTCAAATTGCTGGAAGAATAGTCCGCAGGCAAAAGCGGCAATCACTGCCGCGATTGCGCGAGCAAAACAAGGCTAAAGCTCAATGACTTCTATTGCACCGCGCTTTTGCATGGTGACATACACTTTGTTTTGCGTTTCGTTGAAAGCCAAATTCGTTGGATGCTGGCCTTTTAATTGGTAGCTATTTAAGAGCTTGCCCGTAGGCGATACTTCAAGCACTTTCCCTGCGCCGTAGCGAGTAATAAACACATGCCCTTGATTATTAACGCGCATGCCATCTAAGCCATGATCAGCAAACTTAATCAAAGCTTTTTTATTACTAATGTTTAAGTTCTCATCTAAGTCATATTGCCAAACAACTCGCTGCACACTCTCGTTCACATAAAGCTTGGTGTTGTCGTGATTAACCGCTACCCCATTGGTGGTTCCCATGTTTTTTTCGAGTAAATGGGTGCTGCCATCTGCATTTATACGCCACAGCTGACCCGTTTCTTCCGCCCAGTTAGGGTCACTTGCAAACAGCGCCCCGTTTTTAGTGATAGCAATGTCATTGGGTTGATTCATTTTACTATTATGGGCAAACACTTCTGCTTTATTGCTGCCAGCAGGGACTTTTAAAATATTATGGTTAACATAGTCCGCAATAAACAAATTACCTTGTGAGTCAAACTGGAGGCCATTACCAACGCTGTCATTCGGCAACCGCACAAATAAAGATGTTTTGCCCATATTATCAACGCGGCCAATGGTTCCTTGCTGGGCATAGTTCACCGCGTATAAGGCACCGTTATACATGGTTGGCCCTTCAACGCCTTGCGTAAAAACGTTATCTTTAACAAAGTCTTGGCTATCAACTGCAAAGCTTAACGGTGAGCTTAAAAGTAGTGTTATTGCCAGTGGCTTTAGTCGTTTCATAGGACTTCCTTTTACTCATTTAAACTCGTGTATACCGCTAAAATCGGGTATTCGTTTTCGCCAAAAGATAAGGTCAAAGAACGCTTTTCGCCATCATCTAACTTAATACCTTCGTCAAAACTTTGAGGATGTACACGACGCCCATCGGCAAACAGCGCCATAATATGGTCAGCCTGAAGAATTCGCGATCCCGATGCTTTGTTTTCAACCGTCACAACCGCTAAACGGCGACCACTTTCACTGCTCATTAATACACTATGGACAATGCTAAATTGACTTTGCTTAGGGTAGCGCTTGGCATCATTCTCAAATGAAAAAGCACTGCCAGAGAGCATAACCGGATCCACCGATAGTACATCAGTGTTGGCTTGCAAAGAGGTTGCAAAAACCGCTGCACATAATAGTAAAATACGCTTCATATCAATCCTTTTGATAAGCTTAAACTAGATTCAGCATACACCGTTCCTATAACCAGTTCAAAACCGTGAATAACCCTATAATGAGCGTGTTACTCAGCAATTACAATTTTAGTATTGATTTTTAATGTTATGCCCGCAAAACGTTAAAGGCATATCTTAATTTACTGCTGGCAAAAGGAGCTTAGTATGTCTGATATTCAGAATCGTCAATATATTCTTGAGACACGTCCAAAAGGCGTAGCGAATGATAAAAATGTTGTATTAAAAACAAACTCAGTACCTGCGCCAAAAGATGGTGAGGTATTACTTAGAACAATTTATCTATCACTTGATCCCTACATGCGAGGACGAATGAGCGATGCTGAATCATACGCTGATCCTGTAAAGATTGGTGATGTGATGGTAGGCGCAACCGTATGCCAGGTTGAGCAGTCGAACCACCCTGATTATCAAAAGGGCGAATGGGTATTGGCATACACAGGCTGGCAAGAATACGCAATAAGCGACACTGAAGGCTTAATGAAACTGGGGAAAAACCCTGAAAACCCTTCGTATGCACTTGGTATTATGGGTATGCCTGGTTTTACCGCTTACATGGGGCTTTTAGATATTGGTGAGCCAAAACAGGGCGAAACAGTAGTGGTTGCTGCAGCTACAGGGCCTGTCGGTGCAACTGTAGGGCAAATAGCTAAATTAAAAGGCTGTAAGGTCGTTGGCGTAGCTGGCGGTAAAGAAAAATGTCAACATGCTGTTGAAAACCTAGGCTTTGATGCTTGTATTGATCACAAAGCAAATGATTTTGCAGAGCAGTTAAGCGCAGCGTGTAATAATGGTATTGATGTTTATTACGAAAATGTCGGTGGCCATGTATTTGATGCCGTGTTACCCCTGTTGAATACAAAAGCACGGGTGCCATTGTGTGGGCTAGTGTCGCAATATAATGCGACCGAATTACCCCCAGGTCCAGACCGTTTATCGATGCTTATGGGTCAAATCCTTACCAAACGAATTAAAATGCAAGGCTTTATAATTTTTGATGATTACGCTCACCGTTATGATGAATTCGCAAAAGACATGCAAGCGTGGCTAAGCGAGGGAACAGTCAAATATAAAGAACACCTTGAAGCTGATTTTGAAAATACCCTAAACGCCTTTAATGCAATGTTAAATGGTGAAAACTTCGGTAAAACGGTCGTGCAAGTTCAGCAACCAATTTAAAATTTTTAGGCGCAGTAAACAGTGTTGCGTCACTATTCAGGATAACAAATGATTAAATTACACCATTTAAATAAATCACGCTCTAAACGAATTATTTGGTTACTCGAAGAGCTAGACGTAGATTACGACATTATTGCCTATCAACGTAACAAAGAAACATTTTTAGCACCCGATGAATTAAAACAAATTCATCCTCTGGGCAAAGCGCCCGTTCTTGAAGATAACGGCAAAGTAATTACTGAGTCTGGCGCAATTACTGACTACTTAATTAGTAATTACGGCAAAAGCAAGTATATGCCGAGCCAGCAAAGCGACAGCTATGTTGACTATCAGCAATGGCTTCATTTTGCAGAAAGCTCAGCAATGGTCCCTTTTTTATTAAAATTATTTATTACAAAAGATGGCTGTAAAACCAACTTTATTGGTGATTATGCTGACCATGAAATTGGCAAGATACTGAGTTATGTAAACCAGCAATTAAAAGGTAAGCAGTACTTAGTAAATGAGGCATTGACCGGTGCTGATTTCATGATGTCTTTTGTTGTAGAAAAAGCTGATGAGGCAGGTCTGCTTGCGCACTTCCCTGAAATTAAACGTTATTTAGAGCAGTTAAAAACTCACGAAAGTTATCACACAGCAAACGAGTTAGAAGCGAAATACGACTGACCTGATGTGCAGTGACAGTGTGTACACTGTCACTGTTTCCCTGTTCAATAAAATAAAGCTCCAAAGCTACTAATCAAGCCACAGACACTAGATTGCGGCCTGACTTTTTAGCTTGATACATGGCTTGGTCGGCCCTCTCGATTGCCGTTTCGATATCATCATCAGCATTTATTAGCGCAACGCCAAATGAGCCTGTTACATTAATGTGTTGATCATTACCGATTTCGATTTTTAAACCCGAAACCCCTGCTCTTAATCGCTCAGAAAATGATTTGGCACCTTCTAGCTCTGTTTGGGGTAAGCAGACTAAAAATTCTTCGCCGCCATAGCGATATAGTTGATCGTACTCTCTTAGATGAGATTTAATGCATTTAACCAGGGCGATTAATACCTTATCACCCGCAGCATGACCAAACTCATCGTTCACTTGCTTAAAGTGATCAAGGTCGATCATTACCAGCGCGCAGCTCAGCGATTTACGCTTGCACAGCTCATGCTCTTTTTGCAGGTTTTCTACTAAGTTTGTTCGGTTCAATGCCCCCGTCAAAGGATCTCTTGTGTGAAGCAGCTCAGAGAATTCATCGATAAGAGTTTCAAAAAATTCATGCAAGCTATCTAAATCAGCATGAAACTGGTCCAATAAATTAGCCGGAATAACAGACTTAGACTCTTTTAACGATAACAGGACTTTGGCACCTTGATGCATCTTTTGATGCGCACAAGCGATTTCAGAAAAGTAAGGGTGAAGATTTATGGTCTGCTCGGGTAGCTTATTAAACCATTGCCCAAAACGACAAAGGTTATGAGCATTATCTGCTAAGTCTTGTTCATCTGCAGGTATGTCTGCAATTAAGCACCTTAATAAATTTCTATACCATGACTGGTGCCACTTAATGGCTTGCTCGATTTCTGCAATAACCTCTTCAAGCTGTGTATTCGACAGTGAACTAATGCCGTGTCCGGTATTTTGATGCATAGCCAATGAAAAGACTTCCGCTTTATTATTTTATTTCCTAAAACAGTACCTAAGGTCTGTTACAAACACAACTTAAAGCGTTGTTAAGCGATAGTTTATTCAACTAAGCGGTAACCTACGGCGGGCTCGGTTAAGATATGTTTAGGACTCGCCGCATTTTGTTCAAGCTTTTGTCTTAACTGACCAATATGTACACGCACATATTCAGGGCGATTAATATACTGCTCGCCCCACACCTCAGATAATATGGCGTTATGCGTTAACACCTTATCTTTTTGCTGAAATAACAACAGCAAAATAGCGTACTCTTTTTTAGTTAGTTTGACTTCTTCAGCACCTTTACGCACCACATGTTTATGCGGGTCTATGTGAATATCGCCACATTGCAACGTTAGGCTTGGTGTTGTTTGTGTGCGAAGTAGCACCCGAATACGTGCTAGTAATTCGTTTGCGCTGAATGGTTTAGTTAGGTAATCGTTAGCGCCGTTATCAAGGGCGGTGACTTTTTCTGTTTCGCCGTCGCGCGCAGAAAGTACCAGAACAGGGAGTAAACTCCACTGCCTAAACTCCACCAGCCAATCTTGCCCATCCATATCGAGCAAACCTAAATCAAGCAGCACTAAATCAAACTGCTGCTGGCTTAAAAGTGCAAACGCATCAAGCCCTTTCGCGCACACACTGACTTCATGGTTACTTGCTTTGAGCAGTGTTTTTAAAAAACTTTGCAGAGGCGGTGAGTCCTCTAAAACCAAAATATTAGCCACGGCTGTTACTCCAAATTAATATAGCTGTTGCCTGCTTTGTCTGCTCATTGAGGGTTAATTCAAAGCGCCCCTGATGACATTTAGCAACCACATCGCAAATAACACTCCCTAGGCCAACGCCTTCATCTTGACTCGTCTCGTGCTTATTAGCAAAAGGGTTAGTTAACACAATTTGGTATTCATCCAGTGTTTCAATAAATTGCATGTTCGCCGAACCATCTCCATAACGAGCTGCGTTTTCGAGCATATTGGCAAAGGCAATTTCAAGTAAGGTTTCATCGCCAAAACAGATGCTTTGTTGCTGAGCTTCGATATGCAGTTTAAAGTTTTGTAGTTGTTGCTGACGGCGTGATTTAGCTTCGCTAATTAAGGTCAAAATGGGTAGTTTTTGCCATTTAATATTCTCAGCTAACTTATTCACTTTACTGAGCTCCATGACCTTATCAAAGTGCTGGTTAAGAATTTTACTTTGCTCATAAATATTAGCAGCTTGCTCTTTGATAACCTCAGAGCTTAGTTGAATATCATCATCAGCCAACATGCTTGATGCGCCCATAATAGTCGCTAATGGTGTTCGTAAGTCATGGGATAAACTGCGCAACAAGGTGTTTTTTGACCTTTCTAACTCCGCCTGTACTTTAATCGCCGCTGATTGCTCGCGTAGTAAGGTTTTTTCTTGAACCTGATACAGTAAAGAGCACGCTGTATTCGCCAAAGCAAGTTGCTCGGCATTAAGCGCTTTAGCAAACGCGATGCCGCCAAATTCAGCTTGTTGTTCATTTAAATAAATAAACTGCTTAGAGGCTGCTAGCTGCCAATCACACGCAACCTTTAAATGCGCGGCCATGGTTGTTAAAAACAGCTGCTTTTGCTCCTCAAGGCTATCGAGATCATTAAGCTTTTTTGCTAACTCATACAATAAGCGACTATTACTAGCATGGGCTTGCACATCGCGAACCTTGGTATTGAGCTCCCCGGCTAAGTGGCTTATCACTAAACCCACAATCAACATCACCAAAAAAGTGACCACATATTCAATATTTTCGATATGAAAAGTAAAGTAAGGCACCACATAAAACCAGTCCGTGCAGGCAACACTTACTAAGGTGGTAAGCGCTGCAACACGACGATTACTGCGCACCGCAACCCAGGTCACCCACAGCAGCTGTAGCATCACAATATCGGTGGTTGTAAACAGTTCTCGAAATGGAAATATCGCGAGCACTACCACAAGTGGCATCAACACACTTAAAAATGCGGCTTTTAAATACTGTATTTTGAATACTGACTGCATCATCTTTTCACTTATCGTTTGTCCCTATTAGATTAAAGGGTTTTCAATTTTGTCACTATAAAGTTTTTATAAAGTTTTTTTATCTCAGCATAAAATCTTTATAAAGCTTTCAAGCTCTCTAAAGACTTCTCCCCCTATTTCAATAGCATGCTGATTTAAGAGCCGTTCATTAAATCAGTAGACATATGATCAATTGGAAAATCACATTTCGATTACTCGCTTTCCCTATTTTGTGGATGAGTATCGTGCAATTGCTATTTGCAGTTTTATCTGCATTTTTATTTAAAGATAATGTATCAGTGTCATTCCTATTGCCTGCGTCAATAATGCTTTTTACAGCAAGTGTCTTACTGTTAAAAACCCAGCATGTTGATTCATCACTGGCCAACTTTAGGGATGCACTAATTTACGCAACAGCCACGTGGGTGATTGCAGGCTTTCTAGGTTCAATTCCAATCATTTTAGTCACCAAAGTGAGCTTTACAGATGGCATGTTTGAAGCAATAAGCGCATTAACCACCACCGGAGCCACAATACTGTCGGGCTTAGATTATTTGCCTCGTACGTTTTTGTTATACCGCCAGTTCTTGCAATGGATGGGAGGGCTCGGTATTGTGATTTTCGTGGTGGCTATTTTACCCATGCTAAATATAGGTGGCATGAAGCTCTTAAAGGCCGAAACACCTGGGCCAATTAAAGATGAAAAGCTATCGCCTCGTATTGCAAACACGGCACATTACCTTTGGAGTGTATACTTAAGCATAACCGTGTTGTGTACTGTCTCTTACTATTTTGCCGGCATGACTTTTTACGATGCACTGGCTCATGCACTGACAACCGTTTCAACGGGAGGATTCTCGACCCACGATGCAAGTATGTGGTTTTACAAAAGTCATTTAATTTTATGGATTGCCAACTTATTTATGATTGCAGGTGCTATTAATTTTGCACTGCACTTTAGAGTCGTCCACAAACGAGCGCTCGGTAGTTACTATGCTGATGAAGAAACGCGTTATTTTATATACATCATAACAACCCTTTCAGTATTGTCGGGCGTTATTTTATACATGCACGATACCTACTCCTCTATTTTTGAGTCATTGAGTTTTTCAACTTTTCATATAGTGTCGTTTATAACCAGTACCGGATTTGGTGCAGCAAGCTTTACTGAATGGCCCGAAGCTGTCGGATTTTTACTTATTATCACTGGCTATTTAGGGGGATGCGCAGGCTCAACGGCTGGTGGAAATAAAATCATCAGAAATATTCTAGTGGTTAAAATGCTCAACAATAACTTTAAACAGCTTCTTCATCCCCGCGCTATATTCACCATTAAATATCAAGGCAGCCCTGTAAAAGATGATGTACTTCATGCTGTTATGGCATTTATGACTTTTGCTGCAGGTTCAAGCATGCTGTTTACATTATTACTAATGTTTACTGGGCTGGATTTTTGGAGTGCGTTTTCAGCAGTCGCTGCATGCCTAAATGTGCTCGGACCGGGGTTTGGTGAAGTAGGCGCTAACTTTGCACCAGTTTCAGACGCAGCAACTTGGACATTAACCAGCGCAATGCTTGTCGGTCGCTTGGAATATTTTACTGTTTTTGCTCTTTTTACGCGTACTTTTTGGAAGCAATAATAATAAGACCCTAAATACTCTGCCCTAAAAATTAATAAGCGGTAAGTTACAGTAGTCTCTGCTGCGCAAAGAAAGGATTCAATTACACCTACAAATACACTGACAGAGTTATTCAAGGCAGTTTAGTCAAAAATGTTTACCGAAGCTACAGAGCTTGAGTTTAAAATGTAAAGCCTTACTACAACTGCTGTAGTAAGGCTTTAATGTCACTGTATCGTTGTTGCTCGCAAAGGCCAAAACCTGAAAGCTGCCTGACTTTATTGCGAGTAAATAAAGGCACGCTCATGCCCGCTAAAAAGCGGCACTGAGTATCGATGCTGACATCACTAATCCCTTTAGCAGCTAAGTGCTGTTTAAGCTCAGCAACTTTGCTGGCAATCACATTTTGCTCAGGCATTTGATGCACTAATGAGTAACTAAGTTTTACCTGCTGGCCTCTACACACTGAACAATGGCCACATTGCTGGGGTGCATTTTGGTCATCAAAATAGCGGGCTAAGTTATAACTTAAGCAGCTATCTAGCTCAAAAAAGCGAACTAAAGTGGCAATACGTTTAATTTCAGCCTGCTCTTTTTCGATAAAATATTGGTGCAGTTGCTGTGCTAAATCAGCGTGATTTATTACCGAGTTATTCACCTCATACACTTGCGTAATACGTTTGGTTTCAAGGGCTATGAGGCCCTTTTCAGCCAAATAATCGAGCGCTGCAACTACGCGCTTTCTATCTACTTGAGTAGCACTGGTTAATGCATCAAAATTAAGTGTGCCCCAAATTTTCTTAAACTCAGTGTGTTTGAATACCTGTTGTAAAAATGCTTGTCGATCAGCATCAAACTGGCTAAGAAGCTCATTTTGATCCGTTAAAAACTTATATTTAAAATCGGCATAATAGGCATATAAAGGCGTAATAGCCCCTTGCATCTCTAACTGCACCAGTAAGGTTTTTAACGCTAAAGCACGAATATTACTTTCGCTCGATAAGCTGTACTCTTGCATTTCCCACTGGTTGTTCGTTTGCTCGTTGCGAATGTTATTAATGACATAGTCAATCCCACTTTGCTCGGGAGTGTCGGCATAAACGAAGTTCTCAACGGTATTTAAGCCATCAAGGTTTGCTAGAGTAAAACAGTTTGACGGCGCACCATCTCGCCCTGCACGGCCAATCTCTTGGCTATAGTTTTCAATCGATTTTGGCAAATCATAGTGGATCACAAAACGAATATCAGACTTATCAACGCCCATCCCAAAAGCAATGGTTGCCACGACAATATTGATTTTACCCGCCATAAAATCGTCTTGAATTTGCCAGCGTTTATCATCCTCAAGGCCTGCATGATAAGCCACCGCATTAAAGCCCGCTCTTGCCAAGCCTTCTGCTACTTGCTCAGCGGTATGTTGTAAGGTGACATAAACAATCCCAGCACCTTGTTGGCTGGCTATAATACTGGCTAATTGCTGAGGTTTTTCTTGGCTTGCAACACTGAGCACTGATAAGTCGAGGTTGCTTCGGTAAAAGCCAGTTTGCACCACACATTCTGGGGCAATAGCAAAACGCTCACACATATCGCGCTTTACTTTTTTAGTCGCTGTAGCAGTGAGAAGTAATACCAGTGGAATATTAAGCTCTTCACGATAGCGCGGCAGTTTTAGGTAATCAGGCCTAAAGTTGTGACCCCATTCAGATATACAGTGCGCTTCATCAACCACCAGCATCGAAATAGGCACTTGTTTAATAAATTCACGAAAGCGCTCATTCTTAAAACGCTCAACTGAGACCATTAAAATTTTCACCTTTCCTGCTCGTACATCACTCATTACCGTATGACTTTGCTCACTGGTTTGGCTTGAATCAAGGCTTGCCGCGTAAATACCTTTGCTATTTAAAAAGCTGATCTGGTCTTTCATCAGCGCCAATAATGGCGAAACCACTAAGGTCAAATTAGGTAGGTGCATTGCAGTTAATTGATAGCACAAGGATTTACCCGAGCCAGTTGGAAAAATTGCCAACGACGATTGCTGATTTAATAACTGCTCAATGGTTTGTTGCTGACCTTGGCGAAACTCATTAAAGCCAAAGTATTGATTCAACGAAGTGTGTAGTGGTGTAGTCATCCTGATCCCTCACTGTCATTTCCCTTTTCAGGTAATGATAGGTCTCTTACTGCGAATTAGCCATGTTAACCTGTTTAACTCAATCTCCCAAGGCCGTTGATATAACTAAGCGCACTATATTGTTCTTAACAGGTACTGACAAAATCAGTAAAAAGGCGCACAATGGGCGCGTTGCCATGGGGTATTGATGGATGGACTTACAATACCTAAGCGCTTTTTCTCAGGAGTGTTTAGGTATTATACTTTTGAGGGCAACGTAATGATTAACCAACCTCCTAAAATCGTGATAGTCGGTGGTGGCGCTGGTGGCTTAGAACTAGCAACACAATTAGGACACAAACTCGGGAAAAAACGCCAAGCAGAGATACTTTTAATCGATAAAAACCGCAGCCATATTTGGAAGCCGTTACTTCATGAAGTAGCGACGGGGTCGATTGATGCCGATTTAGACGGCGTTGTATACTCAGCTCATGCAGCAAAACACCATTATAATTTTCAACTCGGCAGCTTTTGCCACTTAGATCAAACCAACAAAACCATCACTTTAAGTGAGTTAAAAGACGAGCTTGGCCACCGTATTTTACCTGAGCGCCAAGTCAGTTATGACTACCTCGTACTTGCCATTGGCAGTGTTAGTAACGACTTTAATACCCCAGGTGTTAACAAGCACTGTTTTTACCTTGATTCAAACCAGCAAGCTGAGCGCTTTCAGCATGCTCTACTCGATAACTTCACCCGCTTACATCAAGATGATGACCCACAGCACTCCTTAACCATTGCCATAGTGGGGGGTGGTGCAACTGGGGTCGAGCTGTCAGCAGAGCTTTATCATGTATCAGACATGCTAAAAATGTATGGCCTGAATAAAATGACCGCTAAACGCTTACATATTGATTTAATTGAAGCAGGGCCGCGAATTTTACCCGCGTTACCAGAGCGCATTGCAAACTCAGCTAAGCGTGAACTGGTTAAATTAGGGGTAACAGTGCGCGAAGGAACGCAAGTAAAAGAGGCCACAGAAAACAGCTTTATCACCAAAAACGATGAACATATCAAAGCCGACATTATGGTTTGGGCTGCGGGTGTAAAAGCACCTGATTTCATTAAAGACATTGGTATCTTTGAACTTACCCGCAATAACCAAATTAAGGTGAACCAATATCTGCAAAGTAGCGTTAACGACGACATTTTTGTGATTGGTGATTGCTGTGCATTTACTCAAGAAGATGGCACACAAGTGCCACCCAGAGCGCAATCGGCCCATCAAATGGCGCAATGTGTTGAAAAAAACCTTATAGCTACACTCAAAGACCAGCCACTCAGTGCTTTTACCTACAGTGATCATGGCTCTTTAGTTAACTTGTCACGCTACAGCACGGTAGGCAGTTTAATGGGCAACCTAACCAGCAATAGCTTTTTTATAGAGGGTAAAATAGCGCGATTTATGTATATTTCGCTATATCGTATGCATCAACGTGCCATTCATGGCAGTGCAAAAACCTTTGCACTGTGGATCAGCGAAAAAGTACTACGCGTTGTTAGGCCAAAAATGAAACTGCATTAAGCTACGGCATAAAGCCGACAAATTAGTTGTTTGTCGGCTACTTGTGCACTTCGTCCCCAAGTCATTGACATTAAACTATAAAGACATACACTTCAGGCAAGATAAATCCATGGATTGAATATGAAAAAAGGTATTTCGCTAACCGTTTTTGCAGGGTTTTGTGCCTTTGGTGCCTACCTGATATTAGATAACCCCACTCCCATTGAAGCGATAAGCAATGAAGTCTCAACATCTACTGCTACTGTCGCTGAACAAAATAACGCTACGAGTTTATTTGAACCATTAAGCCAGCCAAATAGTAAAGCATTGGAGCTGGCTAAACTCAAGCTAGCCAAACGCCAGTGTAAGCAACAAAGTTTAAAAGCCACTCAAGCTGCAGCTGATCACAGTCAAATAGAGGCAGCGATTAAACAAGCATTAAAAGACGGCGACTCTCTTGAAGATATTTTAAGTTATTCGGAACTTGTGAAAATATCTTACCGTTCATTTAATAACTTAGTTATTAACGCCATCAAAGAGAATGCAGAACAGCAATTTCAATATGCCTCATCAGTTAACATATTAAAAAGCTGGCAAGGGCTTGAGGTCATTGATTATTTTGATGCAGATACAATCAATCAACTAACGGCAATTAATGGACCCCTTAGCCAAAATACAGGTTCAATGATGTTTAATGTTCCATTACCTGAGCAAGTAAACAAAACAGCATTGTACAAACTATTAGATAACAACGATGATTTTAATACCTATTTAAAAACACCATTTAAAATCGGTCCATCACGGCTCATTTCACCCTCTATTTTGTTTCTTGCTAATGCTAATACGCTTAGTTTGACTGAGTTTGAAAACGCAATATCCAGCAAAGAGTTTACTGTTAACGATATCGCTGTGGCTTTAAAAAGCAACTTACCTAATGATTATTTAACAGCACTGATCTCTCAAACAGCACAGCTAAACGGCTCGCCTACAGCAATGAGTGATGACTTTATGGATGAACAACTGTATTTAAACCTTGCTGATGTGGCTGTGAGTGAATTTAACGTACCAATTTTAAAGTTGTTAAGTGAACGAGGTATTGAGCCCACTAATCAGCCAAATGTATTTACAGCGATGGATATAGCCATTGTAAACCTTAAGGGCAGCTCAAATAGCGAAGTACAGCCACTAGAGAGCAAACACTTAGAAACACTAAGTTATCTAAAAAATAAAGGTTATCGAGCTCACGGTGAGCTTGTGCGCGACACACCGAACGATAGGCTACTGATGCTTAAATCTTCATTCTTACCGAGTAGCCTTTTATTTGTTGGCGACCAAGTTGCTAATGATGCTTTTTCTCAGTTCAAAGATTTAAAGCTAATCCCAAATAACCAAGCATTTAAACGTAAAGAAAAAGATAACTCTGTAATATCAAAAGCTCTCAGTGCCTATGAGAGACAAAAACAGCAAGCCAAAAAAATAACTCCTGAGTGTGAAACGATAGATCAGCGGATCAATTCACTAGAAGCGATAAAAACACGCTCTCAAGCACTCGAAGAATTAGAAACGCTCGAAGCTCAACAAGGCTTACTAACTCCCAATACGCTTCAAGAAATCGACCCAGTGCAGGTTCATAATTGGCAATTCTTGCACTTAAATGATTATAAATATCAAACCTCAACGCAGTATCAAGCCTTTAAAGAAGCAATTGTCGAAAAAGACCTTAATACTGTTGCAACGATTACCCAAACAGCAAAACTCAGTACCCACCAGACAAATATGTTGCTTGCAGCAACAATAGAAAACCCTCAACAACTGACGTCTATTTGGCAAAACAGAGTCGACCCAACCGCACCTGAAAATCTTTATGTATTTACTAAGTTAGCGTTAGAACAATGGCAAACATTAGCTGACAACGGCTTTGATTTTTCATTAAAAGACATGCAAAACAACGATATGTACTTTTATGCAAGCATGCATTCAAATGCAGCAGTTGAGTTTTTAATGAGCCTTGCAGTTACGCATGATTTTTCTAAGCCTGGGCTTGATATTCTCGACCAAGCACTGGAGCAAAGCTATAACACACAAACCCTCGCAGACTATATGCCAAGCGCATTAAAACTTGTTGAGCAATATGAGCCTAACCACTTTCGTCGTGCCCAGCGTCTAAAAGTTTTTGTCCCTAATGTTTATGAAGAGCTTATTAAACTTGAGCCAAAACTTGCACCCAAAGATGGCACTGTAATGAATAATTATCAGTACAGCGCTTATTAAGCTCCTTAGCTATTTGAGCCGTAAATTAACCTATCTGTTTACGGCTCAGCCGCGTATAATGCCCACTTTTTGTGGGGCGCAAAAATTGAATATTATTACCCTAAGCGTTTTATCGCTTGCTATGTCGACTGATGCTTTTGCAGCTTCAATCACCAAAGGCAGTACGCTTAAAAATCCTCGCGTTCTGAGTGCAATCAAGCTTGGTTTATTGTTTGGCTGTATCGAAGCTATCGCACCGATTGTTGGCTGGCTAATTGGCAGTGCCGGTGCAGATTACGTTGAAGCGTTTGATCACTGGATTGCCTTTGTGTTGTTAGTGGGTTTAGGCATCCATATGTTGCTTGAGAGTCGTAAAGAAGATGACGACGATGAAGAAGAAGTTACACCTAACACTAAGCGCTCTTTCATTGCCACATTACTAACCGCTATTGGCACCAGTATAGATGCGATGACAGTCGGTATTAGCCTAGCTTTCATGAAAGTAAATATTTACTTAGCAGCCGCCATGATAGGCCTAGCAACCACAATTATGGTTACCATCGGCGCGCTACTTGGTAACGTAATGAGTGGCTGGGTTGGCAAAAAAGCCGAAGCAATCGGCGGTGTTGCACTTATCTTTATTGGTTGTGGAATCCTGTACAGCCACACCATGGCTTAACCTAATAGCTTATCAAACTCTTCTTTGGGCATGGGCTTATGAAAATAGTACCCTTGCCCAAGTTCGCAGCCTAAATCGATTAAACTATTCAAATGCTGTTTTTCTTCAATACCTTCAGCCACAATTTGCAAATTCAAGGTATGCGCTAAACTGGTGATGGTTCTAACAATGTCCATACTTTGCGTATCAGTGAGCATATCTCTCACAAAAGATTGATCTATTTTGAGTACATCAACGGGGAAGAGTTTTAAATAAGACAAACTTGAATAGCCCGTACCAAAGTCATCTATAGCAATGGTTAACCCCAAATCAGAGAGTTTATTAAGCATGATTTTTATTTCTTCAAAATCATGCATCAACGCGCTTTCGGTTACTTCAAGCTCTAACAGCTCACTGGCAAGCCCCGCTTGTTCAATCGTATCAGCAACGAGATTACAAAAATTACCATCGGTAAATTGTTTTGCTGCAATGTTCACGGCAACCTTTATGTTATGCCCTTTGTCGGCCCACTCTTTAGCCGCTTTACAGCTTTGCTTAATCACTGACTGACCCAAAGCATGAATGAGACCTGTTTCTTCTGCAAGGGGTATAAAATCCAGTGGTGAAATAAGTTTATTGTCGTTATCTCGAAGCCGTACTAAGGCTTCGACACCAATGATTTTCCGGGTTGCGAGAGCTAGTTTCGGCTGATAAAACACCTCAATCTTATCTTGCTCAATAGCATGTCTTAAGAGCTTTTCAACGCTTTGCCGCTGCTTAAATTGATACTCTAAGTCATCGGAGTAATAGCAAAAACGGTTACGCCCCTGCTCTTTCGCACGGTACATGGCTGCATCTGCATGAGTCATCATTTCTTCTGCTTGAGTAGAGTCAGCAGGGTTAACACTCACCCCCACACTGACCGATAAAATATACTCTTGGCTATCAATACGAAACGGCTCATTCATGGTGTTAATAATGTCGCTGGCAATGGCATCTATCGCGGAGGTGCTCTGCACGTCAGGTAATAAAATCACAAATTCATCACCGCCAATTCTAGCTAACGTGGTGTTTAAATCGATGAGAGACTCAAGGCGCTTAGCCACATGTTTAATAATTAAATCGCCTTGATGATGACCTAGGGTATCGTTTAAGTACTTAAAGTGGTCAATATCAATCAGCATTAAAGCCACTTTTTTCTTCATACTACGAGCAACTTTACATGCATGGGTGACTCTATCATGTAACAACACCCGATTAGGCAAATCGGTCAGTAAATCATGATTTGCTAAATGACTCATTTTCACGGCCATCGCGATTGATTCACTGACATCATGAAACACGATAATACCGCCGATGATGTTACCTTCAATATCTCGTATTGGCGCAGCTGAATCTTCGACCCTATAAACTCGCCCATCAAGCCCGGTTAATTGACTGTTTAACGCCATAGCAACAATGCGCTGCTCTTTTAAAGCAACAGATATAGGATTGACGAGTGTTTTGTTCGATGTTGCATCAACGAGCTTCATTACCTCTTCAATATGGCGCCCTTTTGCCTCTTCAACGAGCCAACCTGTTAATCGCTCAGCAATGGGGTTCATAAAGTTAATAATTGCGTTGTTCTCCGTGGCTATTACGGCATCACCAATAGAATTAAGCATAACCCGTAAACGTTCAGACTCATTCGATAGCAGTTTTTTTGTATGGGTAATTGAGGTGATGTCCGAAAGAGTAAGAATAACACCTACAACTTCTCGCTCTTTTATTCTTAAACTTATTTGCGCTCTAACATATTCAATCTTATTGCGAGGGCTAGGCAACTGAATATTTAAAACTTCTTGCTCTATTCCCTCAGTCAAGCAGCGATGAAAAGCCTTATACAATTCATCAGGTAATACATCTTTGGCGAAACAACCTAACATTTGCTCGCTGCTTTTTGAAAACCAATGGCTGGTTTCATCATTGCTGAAAAGGTTTTCCTCGGTATTTGACCAGTAAGATATATACACAGGTACTTGAGCAACGAGTGTCGAAATATCATTTCGTGCAGCTAATATCTGTGCTTCTTGGTGTTTAAGCTTTAACTGGTTTTGTACTCTGAGCCGGCAGATATTCAAATCAACGGGCTTATGAATAAGATCAATCCCGCCGCTTGCAAAACTTTGATACTCAAAAATTTGTTCATTGTGAGAAGTAACAAAAATCACATGGCTCTGTGCTGTTTTTGGGTTGTTTTTAAGCTTTTTACATACCTCAAAGCCATTCATACCAGGCATTTCGATATCTAGTAAAATAACATCAGGCTGAAAGAAAGTTGCTTTTTCAATTGCTTGAGCACCATTATCGCAACAAACTATCTCACCAAGGTCGCTAAGCGACTCTGCCATAATCATCAAACTAGTAGGCTCATCATCCACTACAAGCACTTTGTTGTGTGAATTTTCATGATGAGAAAAAAGCATATCCATCGCCTCTGCAAGTAGTACATAAAAAAACTCTAGTCCTATCTCACCAGACGCGCCAATATAAAAAATGACTTTTTAATTCTTAAGTTGTAGAAAATCCCAAAATCCAGTCTATGCTTTATTCATCGCTTGGAGGGAATAGTTTGCAACCGGTAGCTAGTAGCACAGATTTAAAGCTTAAAGATTCTGTTATTTTAATTGTTGATGATGAACCAATTAATACAACCGTAATAGAAAGTTTGCTCTCACCCTTCTATAAAACCCACACAACAGATTGCGGTGAAAACGTACTGCACCTGTGCGAGACCGTTAAGCCTGATTTAATACTGCTTGACGTGATGCTTGGCACCATGAGCGGCCTTGATGTTTGCAAGCAATTAAAAAAACACTCCCAATACAAAGATATTCCGGTGATATTTATTACCGCCATTATGGATCAAGATGACCAAAATCGCTGCTGGCAAGCAGGCGCTGTCGATTTTGTATCAAAACCGGTTTATGGCGTCACATTACTTAATCGCGTAAAAGCGCATTTGACCTTAAAAAAACAAGCTGATTTGCTCAAAAACCTTTGTGAACACGACAGCCTCACTGGTTTAAACAACCGACGATTTTTACAAAACACCCTTGATCAAAACATTCGTTTAGCCATCAGAAACGATAAAGCCCTTTCGGTTTTAATGCTCGATATTGATTACTTTAAACAATACAACGACTCTCTTGGTCATCAACAAGGTGACGAGTGTTTAAAACGTGTTGCTAATGAAATCAAAAAAAGTGTTAACCGCCCAACTGATACCACTATTCGCTATGGTGGTGAAGAATTTTTATGTGTATTGCCAGACACCGATATTCAAGGGGCACAATTTATTGCCCATAAGCTATTGGCAAACATTCGTGAACTAGATATTGAACACCCACATGCAACCTCTGGAGTACTCTCTATTAGTATTGGTAGCGCAACATTTTCTGGGCATGGAGCCATCGACACTGGCGAGCTAATTCGCTGTGCCGATAAAGCGCTCTATCAAGCCAAGCACCAAGGGAGAAACCGCTGTGTTTGCATACTTGCTGAACCCAGTTTTAGCTTTTGAGCTAAATCAAACCTTACTACCAACTCACGTTTTCGGTATGGAGGGCTAAACCATGGATTACGAAGTATTACACCAGAAAAAAGCGACAACCTCTGAAGGACGCTTTTTAATACCATTAGCGATTGCTTTTATAGCCGCAATTATGTGCTCAGCAATTTTCTTTTTCGAACTACAACTTCATAAAAATATTAAAAACAGCGTTGCAGAAAGACTGAGAGAATCAAGCGCTACCGTAGATGTGCAAGTCCATGAAAAAATGAATAAATATAAAAACGATTTACAGTTTTTATATTCCACTCCACCTATATCAGGACTTGCCAGAGCTGCAGCAAATGGTGGTAACGACCCTCTTGATAACACTACCTCAGAGCAATGGAAAAAACGTTTAGAAACGATATTCGTTGCATTTTTACAATCAAATTCTGAATTCGAGCAATTACGTATCATCAGTACACAACGAGCAGGACAAGAACTGATCAGGGTAGACAGAGCTGCCGGTGGCATAGTTGTAAAAGCAGATAATCAGTTACAGGATAAAAGTGGCCGTGACTATTACCAGCAAAGTTCGCAATTGTCACAGGGTGATATGTATTTATCAGCAATAACACTTAACCGGGAATATGGAAAGCTCGATTATCCTTATAAACCTATGCTACGTATTGCCTTACCCATCTTTGATGAAAATATGCAGCGCTATGGGCTGATTATTGCAAATATTAATACATCTCAGTTATTTGCATCTCTTAATGCGATGGTACAAGCACCAAACTCATTGATCCTAACAGACAGCGAAGGCTACTTTTTAGTTCATCCTAATGAAGACTTTCGCTTTAGCCGTGACTTAGCACCAAACAAACACTGGGACTCAGTGTATAAGTCTGAACCTGCCTATTTAGAAAATATACTCAGTATTAGCTCTAACTTTGCTGGTAAACAACAATACGAAGCGTTAACTAAGCGCATTCCATTTACTGGAGATTTAGAAACGGGGTTTATAGATGCCCACATTATGCTACCTCACTCTGAAATTAATGCGATGGAACGCGAGCAAAGGATCAGCACTTATGCATTTTTGTTGGGCGTATCTGCTTTTTTGGTGTTTGTACTTGGATTTTTGCATCGAAATTTAAAGCGTAACCGCGAGCTTGCCGAGGCAAGAGCGGTATCTTCAGCCATTATTAGCGGCTCAAAAGATGCCATTATTGCAATAAGTGAGATCGGCCTAGTGTCTAGTTGGAATAAAGCAGCCACTGAATTATTTGGTTTTCAACGTGAACAAGTCTTAGGGGCAGATATAAACAAACTGAATCTATTTCCAAATATTAACATTAAAGAGGTATGTAACGAGGTTAAAAGCCGACGAAAGCAACATGAAATTGAAGTCGACTATCAGCAAAGCAATCAACACACGACTCATTTAGCACTCGCTTTTTCAGCTATTTTTGATGAACATCATCAACACAACGGCACAGCCATCCTCATTCGCGACACTACCGTTGAAAAGCAAGCGAGCGACAAAATTAAGCAAATAAATAACGAACTCGAAATTAAAGTCGCACAAAGAACTGCCCAGCTAGAAAAAGCCAGCCAAGTTAAAAGCGCTTTTATATCAAATATCAGTCATGAGATGCGAACACCACTAAACGGTGTTATTGGCACACTCAATTTAATAAAACGAGAGTCACTAAGTAATCAACAACAGCATTATTTAGAAATGACAGAGGTAAGCGTTAATAGCTTGAACGTACTTATTAACGACATTCTTGATTTATCAAAAATTGAGGCTGGCAAACTCGACTTGGACAAAAAAGCGTTTAACCCTATTAAGTTTTTTGAAAGCTTAAGTGGCAGCATGGCTGTTAAAGCACAAGAGAAAAACCTTGAATTTATTTTAGATATTGCCGATGTTGAGTACAGCTCGATTGTTACAGACCCTCATCGCTACTCACAAGTGATTACCAATTTAATTAATAACGCAATTAAATTTACTAAAACGGGCTTTATAAAATTTACCGCCACAAGCAAACGACTTAGCGATGATAACGTTGAGCTATGCTGCACAATTCAAGATACCGGGATTGGTATTGCGCCTGAAAATCAAAATAAATTGTTTAGTGCTTTCACCCAAGCCGATAACAGTGTGGCTTCGCAATATGGAGGCACAGGGCTTGGTTTATCGATATGTAAGCAACTAGCCTGTTTACTCAATGGACAAATTTCCTTTGAATCAACCGAAGGTAAAGGGAGTACTTTCACATTTACCATTCAGTTAGACAGCCAAAATGTAGAAAAACGCCAACCAAGCAGCCGCTTAAAAGACAGCGTTTTTGCTGTGTCGGTCAAACAACCTGAGCTTGAAAGAAGCCTAACAAAACTAATCTCTCATTGCGGTGGACAGCTCACGAATGTTGACCTAGAAAGCTTTGAGGTAAGCGATAACATGCCCTTTGATACGCTAATTTTAGAGCCTGGCAATCCGTTACTCGCAAAACTTGATAGCTTTAGTGAAAATACCTATGACCATAGCCTGCCCTTTAAATTAGTGGTGCTTATAAACCCAACCGAACCACCACCGCAAGCTAAATTCTGCACCTTTATGCGCTTATCTAAACCTGTGCTTATCTCTGAGTTTTTACTTAAACTAGCTGATGAACGACTCATAAAAGAGCAGCCTGCTCAAGACACAAGACCACTTCGTCGCGAGACTGATACGCAAATTCACATAGATGTTGATATTGCTGGAGCAAAAATCCTGATCGTTGATGATAACGATATAAATGCTGCAGTTGCCAAAGGCACATTAATGAGCTTGGCACTGCGCTTTGAAATGGCGTCGAATGGTCAGCAAGCCATTGAAATATTGGCCAGTGCACCTGAGGACGACCCATTTAACTGCGTATTAATGGACTGCCAAATGCCCGTGTTAAATGGCTATGATGCAGCAGCACAAATACGCAAAGGGGCTGGTGGAGAGTACCATAGCGAGATCCCAATTATTGCCATGACAGCCAATGCCATGCTCGGTGAGCGTAAAAAGTGCTTAAATGCAGGTATGAGCGATTACATCACAAAACCTATCAGTGCAGATAAATTGATTACCACTACGGCGAAATGGGTTGCATCAACGTACCCTAAACATCATACAGCGCCAAAAACGATTGCTGTGCCTGAGGTAAATCAGTCGCCCGCTAAACTGCAAGAAGAATTAATCGATGAAGAAAAACAGCATTGGAATCGCGAAGCAGCCCTCGGTCGTTTGATGAATAACGAGGTGCTATTAAACAAAGTGAGTAAGATGTTTTTAGAAAGCTCACATAAAAAAATAACGCTGCTAACACAAGCAATCAAAGACAAAGACTACCATGCGATTGCAACCACCAGCCATGCGCTTAAAGGGACCTGCGGCGATGTGGGCGCAGCCAAATTGCACCTGCACTTTACTGAACTAGAGGTACTGGCCGCAAGTAAGGGCAATACGCTAAAAGATATTCAACTTAAGCTACTCGAAATCGAAAAAGACTACGAGATTTTGTTAGAAATTTTACAAAAGCATACCGTAGCCAGGGTCGGCTAATTTTATTAAGAGCAAATAAATGGGCTTTGAAAATCAAAGCCCATTTTTCATTAAAGCGCCGCATATTTGTCTTCTAATTTTCATAAAGTGGGAGTATGTTTATACAAACCACTAAAGGAATGACGCTATGACCGCTAAAACGCTGATTTTCAACTTTGATGGCACAGGCAGCGAGCCTCGTGATGCAGAACAATTCAGCGCTGCACACTTCAAAGAAGACGCCAGTATTTCTAATATTCTTAAACTTCATTTACTTTTTGGTGGCGCACTCAATAGCGAACCCGAAACTCCATTTCCAACCCAACTTAGCTTTTATTATCAGGGTATAGGCACCCAAGGTAGCCGCTTTCGACGTTTATTCAATCAAGCCCTTGCACCAAGAGGTGATGATGTAGCTAGCATTTTAAACCGTGCTATGAGCGACTTTAAAAGCTACTACACTGTGGGTGATAAAATACTACTAACTGGTTTTAGCCGCGGTGCTGCCCTTGCTAGGCGCTTTGCCAAATGTTTAGAGCCACTTATTAGTGATGATGTTTACTTATGTGTATTTGATACTGTTGCATCAATTGGTTTTTCAAAGGTAACAAAAGCAACCCGCGGTGCTGAGCACGTTATTTTTGAAAACTACACACTTGCAAGCAATATAAAAGCAGCCCTTCATTGCGTGGCACTTGATGAAAAGCGCCGTGCATTTGAACCCACACTTATTAATAGTGCGCCGCATGTACGAGAGATCTGGTTTGCGGGCGCTCATTCAGATGTGGGTGGCGGCTATTATCGTGATGGTTTAGCCGACATTTGCCTACGCTATGCGATTGAGTGGCTGATTGAACAAACCGTCGCATTAAACTTACTTACCAGTGCGGATATCAATTACAACACCTTGCTCCCAGAAGAGCATCGTAACCTCATTGCTCAAGATGATGTCACCGTTACCCCAGATCCGCTGGCACTTAGCCATCAGCAAAACTATTTTTGGTTTAACCCTTTATTTAAACTGGTAGATCGCGAATGCTGTGTATTAGTTGATAACGAACAAAGCCAGCTCGCGCCAACTATTCATTACACAGTAGCAGAGCGTATTAATCGTTTAACGAGCTATCGCCCTGAATCGTTAAAGAGCCTTCACTACGACGTACTTTATAATGACGAAACTCGCTTAAGCTTTAAGGGTTTAAGCCCGCATATTGCGCTTGATAAACAAAATATGACGGTGCTGAGCATAGACGAAAGTAAAGATGTGTTTGTTTATGGCGCTGAAAAATACAACCACACAGGCTTAATGTTAGAGCAAGGTGGTACTTACCGATTTACGCCTTATCCAGAGCAAACTTGGTATGACGACGGCATTAGTTGCGGCCCTGCCGGCTGGCACCGTGACAATATCCAACTTGGGGTGAAAGAAATCCCGATGGCCGTGCTTGAACCGTTTAGACGTTTACCCCACGCACAATGGTTTGCGTTGATTGGCGCTATCGATAACAACGACGATCATTTGTTTGAAATTGCTGAAGGTGCCGATATTCGTATTGCTAAATCAGGCGAGTTTTGCCCTTTTGCTAACGACCTAAACCGCTTTTATGGGGCGAATGCGGGGCGTATTAAACTGCGGGTGACTCGTTTAGGATAGTTTAGTGTTTGGGATAGTTTAGTGCTTAACATAGCGAGCGATGATCTCAGTTATCGCTTGCTGGTTGTTTAAAATTGCTGAGTTAATAGCCGCTCTGTCTTCTGCTAACAGGGTTGTTTCACTCAGCATAAAATAAACGCTGTCATTATTGACAATATACGGATGCAGCTCGATACCCTGCTGATTATTTTTTTGAATTAAATATAAACCAGCTAGTTCATCATCAACAAAAAAATCGACCCGCCTAGCAACTAGCATAGCGAGGCGCTGACGCAAAGATGACACAGTAACGAGTTGTTCTTTATATTTTGCGTCTTCTTTTAAATGAGTAAAGTCAGGGCCAAAATAACTACCACTATTAGTTAAAATAACTTGCTGATGCTCGAGCAGTCCTTGTAAGTCTAGAGACTCTAAGCGGCCATGCGGGTACCAAAACAAACGCATCACTTCATTACGGTAAGGCTCTGAAAAGAAACTAAAAGAGTCACGATCAGTGCTATAGCTTGCTGCCGGTAGTAAATCGACTTTACCGTGCTTAAGCTCTGCAAAGCCCCGTTTAGATGAAGGCATAACAACATATTTAGCGCAAAATCCTGCTTCTTTTAGCACTAAATTAACCACATCAATATCAATTCCGGTGAGCTTGCCATTTTGCTTAAAAGCATAAGGTGCCCACTGCTGACTAATCCCCACTTTTAGGGTTTTATCGCAGCTAAAAGCCGAGTTACTCAATACAGCAACAACAAGTAAAAACAGCGCTTTTAACCCCATTAAGCCACCTTAGTTTAAATACTTACAGATCATATTATTCAAGTATGGTTGATAATGTCTGAAAGGCCAATGTGTGAAGTGGGAAATCATAAGTTAGCGAGTTTCAAGGGGAAAGAGTAAAGTTGCGAGGTACGAGATTCGAGGTGCGAGGTACGAGGTGCGAGATTCGAGGTGCGAGATACGAGTCTGTAGCAGCGATTTTACATCGGGTCCTAGCACCCAGAACCTAGCGCCTGATGTTTCCCCCGTAGGACTGGCTTTAGCCGGGAAATGTCTTAAGTTAGCGAGTTTCAAGGGGAAAGAGTAAAGTTGCGAGGTGCGAGATACGAGATACGAGGTACGAGTCTGTAGCAGCGATTTTACATCGCGTCCTAGCACCCAGAACATAGCGCCTGATGTTTCCCCCGTAGGACTGCCTTTAACTGGGAAATGTCTTAAGTTAGCGAGTTTCAAGGGGAAAGAGTAAAGTTGCGAGGTACGAGTCTGTAGCAGCGATTTTACATCGCGTCCTAGAACCCAGAACCTAGCGCCTTATGTTTCCCCCGTAGGACTGGCTTTAGCCGGGAAATGTCTTAAGTTAGCGAGTTTCAAGGGGAAAGAGTAAAGTTGCGAGGTACGAGATTCGAGGTGCGAGGTACGAGTCTGTGGCAGCGATTTTACATCGCTTCCTAGAACCCAGAACCTAGCGCCTAATGTTTTCATTCGTAGGCGTGAAACTTGTTTCGCGCGTCTGAAGATAGGAAATTTGAAAAGGTTTACATGGACTATGTTGGGTTCTATTCGCCACTAAAGTACCTCCTACAAGACTTAAATCGCTAAGATGAACACTCGACCTAACCAACCCCACAGGTCGTCTGACCGCTGAAAGCTGAAAGCTGACAGCTTCTTTCCCCTTTCCCCTCGCTAACTTTACTCTTTCTTACTTCCCCCACAAAAAAGCAGCCATACGGCTGCTTTGAAGGGAAATCACATTTTAATGATGGGCATTAAATGTGGTTATTACACTTAAAGTGCTTTCCATACATCCGCGACACCTGGCTCGTCTCCTTGAGTCCACCATTTCGCTTCGTATTTATTACCTTGGTGAGTAACTTGGTCGCCACCGTTATAGATACCCGCAGCTTGCCATACAACATCACCATTACCGTCGGTTGGTTGTGAAGTTGCTTCCCATGGGCCGCCTAAATCAGGGCGCTCGCCTTGTGTCCACCATTTAGCGGTGTACTCTACGCCGTTATAAATTACCGTATCACCACCTACATAGATAGCCGCTGCATCCCATGTCGTTTCACCATCTGGCGGTGTTGTTGTACCCGAGTCTGTCACGGTGACATTAAAGCTCACTGCTGTTGCTGTTTGGCCATCACTTACCGAAACCGACACAACATAACTAGTATCTGCATCAACGCTGCCCGCTTGTAAACTCACATCAGCACCTGAGCCCACTAGCGTTAAGCCTGCTGGCACTGTCCAGCTGTATGAAAGCGCATCGCCATCAGCATCAGATGCCGAAACAGCCACGTCCACACTCGCATCTTCTGCCACTGTTTTATCAGTAATTGCCGCAACGACTGGTGCTTGGTTCTCGCCTGTCGTTGGTGCTACTACATTTACTGTAACGTTACGGCTTACACTTGCCTCGCCATCGCTCACACTCACAGCAACCGTGTATTGCGTATCAGCAGTCACTGATGGCGCTGTGATTACAAGGGTATTTGAGTTTTCGCCAGTTACTGTTAACGCACTGTCAGCTGTCCAGCTAAAGCTTAGTGGATCGTTATCTGCGTCAGTTGCCGATGCAGTCACAGATACACTTTCGCCCGCATTAACAGATACTGTACTTGATACAGATAGCACTGGCGCTCTATTGCTAGGCTCAGTGACGGTACCACCAAGTGCCTCGTGCATGGCATTAAGAATATCGCCATTATCAGCGTCAATTTCCCATGCAAACAAGCCGCCTAGGTTATATTGATTAACATAAGCACCTTTTGCCAAAACAGAACGACGGTTATCGTATGTAATTAATTTACCGTTGCTACGGTTCCATACATAAGCGGCTTCGGCTTGTTCGTCATAACCTGTTTCAAACCCATTGATGCCATTTTCTGCAGTGCCCAACATGTAAGTTTTGATGCCTTTATAATCGATTACACCGTCTTCCCATACACCTTGCGCTGTAGTGCCTTTAAGTTTGCCGTTGCCCGGTGCTGTCATAGGGTTATCAGCGATAGTCGCGTTTTCTGGATAAACACCTTCCCAGCCACGGCCATACATAGCAGCACCTACCACGATTTTTTTCGATGGTACGTTTTGCGCAAGTAGATTTTGCACTGCATTATCAGTTGTATAAGCAGGGCCTTTATATGGAACGCCTTCTTCATCAACACCCGTGCCATCACACTGACCAACACGGAAATGCGATGAACAATAAAGCGCAGCCTGATGGCCAGTTACATTGCTCCATGCACCATAGTAGTCGTAGCTCATTAAGAAAATGTAATCCATATATTGCTGAGCTTGTGAGTAGTCGACATCTTCAATTTTGTCGTAACCTGCACCAATCGCTGATGTTAACTCATACTCACGACCTGTCTCTGCTTCAAGCTTATCGAGCATCGCGCGCAGCTCTTGCATTAGCGCAACGTATGCAGGGCCGTCAGCAACTGGGTCGCCTAAGTTTGGATTAGCACCCTGACCACCCGGGTATTCCCAGTCAATATCAACACCATCGTAGAACTTCCACGTTCTTAAAAACTCTTCCATTGATGCCACAAACGTGTCGCGATTGGCTTTATCGGTAAAGTAGGCAAATGGGTCTGATAAAGTCCAACCACCCACCGATGGTAAAATTTTCAGATCAGGATAACGTTGCTTTAACGCCATTAACTGCGAATACGTACCACGAATTGGGTCATTACTATCAACACCTGGTAGCGCTTTTTGAATCGCAGCCCATGGGTCGTGGATCACCACTTCAAAATCTTGAGAACCCGCACAAGCAGTATTTAGCGCGTTTTTAGGGCCGCCCGTTAACGAGTCATTCGGTCCACAAATTGGAATAAAACCATACAAGATATGACTGAGGTTTTGCGCTGGAATATTGGTTACATCATAGTCACGACCATAAATACCCCATTCAACAAAGTAGGCACCGGTAACAAGGCCGTCTTTTGTACCAATATCTTGGTTGTTTGGATCATAATCCATCGGCAATGGCGCTAAATGGCCGCCATCTGTATCGGCAATAACAATTGGCTTACCTTCACTGCGAGCACAGGTGGTACCGCCTTCACATAGTTCTACATATAATGTATGACGACCTGCTTTATCATACGGGAAGCTAATAACACCACTTTTAGTGCCTGCTGCCAGCGAGCCTTCATTAACCAGCATATCATCGAAATACACTTTGTAGCTGTCGCCGCCGTCACCACTCCATGCGTTCCATTCAATGCTGATAGTGACTTCATCAACACGGTTCACCAAGCTCTTGTATGAACCTGTACCTTCAAGATCAACCTCAACAAATGAGTATTCTTGTGGCTCCCAAATAATGGTTGGTGTTGATGGTGCCGCATTCGCTGCACTTGCAAAGAGTGCAACACCAATGGCTGCGCTTAATTGTTTTATATTCATGATTCTCTCTTATCTATTTTTATATAGCGTTACGCTGTTATTGATAAAGTTTGAACTACAAAACTTTAGATTTCTTTCCATACTTGGCTGGCACCCGGTACATCTCCTTGGGTCCACCACTGCGCTCGATAGCGCTGTCCTTGATAGGTTACTTCGTCGCCGCCTTGATAGGCTTTGCCGCTGTTCCATTCGATTGATACACTGCCAGATTCAAGCTGCCATGCATCACTACTGTCTGGTTGTGCGCCTTGGTTCCACCATTTCGCACTGTAAACTCCGCCGTTAAAACTCACTTTATCGCCCGTGTTGTATTGGCTTGTGCTATTCCAAGCAGGCACGCTCGGATCAACTGGATCAGGGTCGACCACAGTGCTATTAAGCACAGTCACGGTAAAACTAACTTGGCTTGTGAGCTCGCCATCTGACACCGATACACTTACGGTGTAGCTTGTATCAGCATCTACAGAGGGGGCATTTAGCGTGATGTTGGCATCGCTACCCATAAAGCTCAGTGGTGCAGGTACATCCCAGCTATAAGTTAATGTGCTTTGTTGATCATCAAAGGCGTGTAGGTGTATCGCGGTGCTGCTCTCTTCTTCAACTTGAAGGTCATCTGGTTGATGAATAATTGGCGCGGTATTGTCAGGAGCCGCTTGTACGCTTAGTGCAAAGCTGTAGTTTGCATTCGTTGTAAAGACCTGATTAGTCATTAAATCAGACGCATCAAAGGCAATATCTCCGGCGCTATTTTGCACGCCAATATTAACTAAGTGCGCGTAATTAAGGTTTAACAACGCTGCAAATTCAGCCTGCCAATTAGCTTGATTATCAGCTGTGATCTGCATTTGTTGAGTAAGTAACTCTTGGCCATTTTCATCAAATAACCGAGCTGACACACTACCGCCAACCTCAGCGTCTTGTCCTTGACGAACAAAGTAGCTAATTGCTGCCCAATCGGTTGGCTCTGTCGGGGTCGCATCGCTGACAATATTAATATCGCTACAGTTGTAGAAGCCTTCGCCGCCGGCATCATCTCGTTGCCAGCGCGTGTATAAAATGGCATCGCCACTGCGCCCTTGTGGAATAGACACGCTCATTTCATAGTAACGGTCGTTGTTAGCATCAATGCTAAAATCAAGATTGCCGTACTCTTCAACAAGCTCTAGATCGTCCCAAGTAAGCACTTGAGTCGCACTATCAAAGCCCGGTTTTGTTAAATAAAACTGCCAAAAACTCGGGTTATGCGGCGTACTCGCTAAAAATCGCACTAAAATATCGCCATTTGCATTAGGAATAACCTCACTGCGTTGCCAATGCGCTGAAGGTAAATCCATACCGCGTTTTTCTGGGTCGCCTGCGGCACATAATCGGCCATCAGGTACACTTTGTTTTACTGCTTCAAGGTCAGTGTAGTTAACCGTATTTGCCGAGTATTCAATGTCTTGCACAAACTGCACATGTCCTGCTTCAACAAATGCTGCTCGGCAAGCGAGGTTAGGGATCCCAGTGCCATCAGCAGGCCACCAGTACCCGCCATCAGCATTACAAAATGCTTGGCGTGCCTTCGGGCTTTCTAAGAATCCGTGGGCATTCACATGGCTTGATGCACAGGCAAGCAGCATGCTGGTTGCCACTGCCGATAAAGACAATGCCTTTGATTTCATTACTTTCATTGTTGTTCTCGCTGTAGAAATGCGGAGCAAAGTCCTTGCTCCGCTTAGTTGGTTAAAGCGTGCAACTCACCATCCAGTCAGCAGATGTGCCTGGCTCTGTGCTCGTCCACCACTTTGCTTCGTAAATCACGTTGTTGTGATTCATTAGGTCGCCGCCAACAGCATGGCTTGGGTTACCAGCCCAGTCAGTTTGCGGCCAATTTGGATACACAGGGATGCTTGCTACATCAACACCATTACAGCTTCCCTCGCCACCCGTATCACCACCGGTGTCACCGCCAGTATCACCACTGCCAGCTGTGCCATCTGGTAGCATTGGGTATTCAAATTTAAAGGCGTAGGTTTTACCATTTTTCTCAATCGTGAAGTTAGATGGCCCCGTAATTGGCATGTAGTACATAACTTGCGCCTCAACGGTTTCACCAGTGTTAAATGACTTTTCGATACCGCCCCACTCATTCACTAAGGTGATTGAAAAACGATGGAACTCATTTTCAAAGCCACCGATATTATCGCCAGCCGCATTAGAGCCATTCGCTTCAACTGCCATGCCGAGCTTTTCTTGTGCATTCCAATTCGATTTGAAAATTGCCGAGGTAGAAACGGGCACATCAAAGCTGATTTTCGCGCCGCTTAAATCGATATCTGAGTTATTGGTGAATGCGAATGTAGGTGAAATCGGATAGTTATCATCACCAATTGGGAAGTCTTTCACTGTAAAGCTTACGTCAACAGCTTCGCTTGGCATGGTGAAATCGACATTACCTTGATGAGTGTTGTAAGCCACACCACTTTGGTTAAATTTATCGTAAGCAAGTGTGGTTAAGCTTGAGCCCATGAAATACTCACCTTTCGCTGAGTCATAATCATAGTCACCAGCAAGCTCCCAGAACATGATGCCACCAAGGCCATTGTTGATAACATAATCAACTTTGGTTGCCATTGATTGCTCATCTTCAATTGATAAGAATACCTTTTTCTCTGCATTCCAAAGCCATGGAGCAACAGCTACATCATCGTAGAAACGTGTGTAAGTTCCGGTTAATACATCATCTGCATCGGTTTCTGGCGTTAGGCCATAGATTTCAAGGTAAGAAGGGTTAATGCCATTTTCGAGATTTTTCGCATGCCATAGTGGGTTCGAACCTGCTGGCATTTCTTCACCAACATCGTTCTTATCGTGCCATAGGTTATCAATGCCAAGTGCGCCATTACCGCATTGGTTTTTCTCACCAACGCCAGTCCCTTTCGCACATTTTGATTGATCTGGCAGCGCTGCTTGGCCCCATAAACCATTAGTACCGCCCGACACATCTTTAAAGCCACGGGTGTAATATGGAATACCAATATTGATTCGACCTGCAGAGACCGCACCGCGGAAGTAACGCACAGCCCAATCCGTATTTAAGTAGCCAATACCTTCAAACTCAGCGGTGGTATAAACGCCCCATTGCGCTAATTCAGAATCAAGACCGGTATCAAACAAGGCTGCGTTATGGCCTACATGTGAATTCCATGCACCATGTAAGTCATAAGACATAATGTTAACGTAATCGAGATACTTCACGCTTTGGAATGTTTCCATGCCACGTAATAAGTAACCTGAAGATGGCGAAGCAATCGTTAACAAATAATGCTTACCAGCCTTTTCACCTGCAATATCAAGTTCTTCACGTAGTTTTTGCATCAATACACGATACGAGGCGTTAAGGCCTGCGCGACGAGCATTAGAAATAGGAAAATCATCAGGGTGGCCTGAGTCGTTCATTGACGATGGGTATTCGTAATCAATATCGACACCATCAAAACCGTAGATTTCAATAAACTCAACCGCGCTTTTCGCAAAAGCATCAATTCCCGCTTGGTTCACAGAGCCATCGGCATTGGTTGTCATCGTGTAGAAACCACCACTGTTTACGCGAGTACCGTCTTCACCAAAATAACCACCGGTTTCAGCCCAGCCACCTACAGAGATTAAGGTTTTTACATCTGGATGTTGTTTTTTGAATTTATTGAGTAAGTTAAAGTGACCTGTGTAACTAAAACTTGGATCCATTTCAGCGCCTGTAACGCCCGGCCAAGTCATGTTTGTCGCTGGGTTGCCAGCAGCATTTGGATCACCAATCGAGACCTTGTTATTGCCATCAACATGCGCGAAGGCATAGTTAATATGGGTTATCTTGTCCCAAGGAATATCGTTAACTAAGTAGCTTGGCTGACCGTTGGCACCATTTCGCCAACTCGTAAAATAACCAATAACTCGGCGCGGGTGATCTGGGCCCATTTTCTCACGGCCATTTTCATCATACACGCTACAGTATGGGGTATTGACACCCGGTGTTTGGTATAAGCCTTGTGGTTTACAATCTGTACCGGGTTCTGTTGCTTCAACAACATTAACAACTTTGCTTTGTGTATCCGTCGCGCCTTCGTTATCGGTCACTGTTAAGGTAAATGAAAATTGCCCAAGTGCTGGAGCCTGCCAACTGTAACTGGAAGAAGCAGCACTTGCTTGATGAACTTCAGTGCTGTTTTCAGTTAACGATAATGCGGTTACTTGGCCATCGCTATCAGTGCCAGAAAGCGCAAACACCACACTGTCACCCACCATGACTTGTGATGGCAGTGAGCTAAATTCAATGCTTGCCACTGGCGCTTGGTTAACCGGCTCAACGTCATCAGACACACTCACTGAATGTGCAACCGCTGTAGAGGTTAGCCCTAAATCATCCGTTGCGACCGCACTAATCACATGGCTGCCTTGCGTTGCTTGCCAGCTCGCTGAGTAAGGTGTGCTTGTCACTACACCCAGCGATGTTCCATCAACAAAAAACTCTACACTTGCCACGCTACCATCAGGATCAGTAGCGACAGCACTTATGACAACGCTGTCACTAGTGGTAAATAAAGAACCCTCTGCGGGTGTTAAGCTGCTAATTTGAGGCGCTTGATTCTCATTGACAACGCTGTCACAGACACCCAATAAACGCCATTCTTGATCGACACCAGAAGTCTCCACAGGGTTGGTTTGCGTCCACCACTTAGCTTCATAAGCGCTACCTTGTGCCTGAACCTGATCACCACCAACATGTGTTTGCCCTTGTTGCCACACTTCTAAGTTGCTGCAATCAATCGCAGCCTGTGCTGTAAAGCCGTATAAACCTAGTGACAGCGCACTCAGTTTAAAGGCATTTTTTATTAATTTATGCGAGCTCATTCGCTCCCTCCGCCCAAAGTTTTAATAACATTTATTTTACAAATCCAACTTTAAAGTAACACAAAGCGCTATTACGTCAAGCTTGCATTTACCTATAAAGGGTAAAATAAACACACTTTTTGATGCTAGGCTAAGTTAAAACCACTAAAAAAGAATTAATTATTTTTATCAAAAAGCAAAAACGAGGATGATTC